>JAHFJF010000004.1:0-2525 GCA_023245975.1 archaeon | reverse complement strand
CCTAATTTCTGGGCCAATTCCCTGGCAAGAATATTCACTTTTCTCTGATCCATCCCCAATTGAGCAATGTCAACTTCCAATTGAAAAATGTCTGCTGCTTGCATACAGGGATAAAATATCTGCGCCGCTGTTAATGTCTCTGTCTCTGTCCTACCCATTATCTGTGCACACCTTAAAATCCTCGGAACTGTAGAGCCTCTTGCAATATTGACAACCTTTTTCCAATATTCTTCATCTGCCATCACATCCTTTGCCCAGAGAAATTCAACGTTATCTGTATCCATGCCAGTAGATTTCCAGACCTCCACCATATAATTGCCAGAAACCCTTATTTTATCCATGTCGCCTTCAAGCTTGTTGTTCATCCAGGCAAACCAGTCTGCCACCCAGATCTTGAACTTGCAGCCCGCTTTAAGCATCTTATTTACATTTATTGCCCGCAAAACTCCCTGAGCGATATGAATGTTACCTGAAGGCTCCATGCCATCATAGCATATTGGCCTTGATTTTGTCTCAAAAAGAGATTTTAGCTCTTCCTCAGTAAGAATCTCCTCTCCTACCTGACGAACAAGCTCTATCCTTGAAGTAACATCCATAACAGGCAGAAAGATATAACTTATATTATAAATATTTTGGTTTTAATTCGGTTTTACTAACTTAGCGAAAAAATTGAGCTAATCCTGTGGCAAGGCATAATAATCAGAAGATAAACAGCCCTGAAATGAATGAAAGAACATTATTTTGGATTGCAGGAGTATGTTCCACAATAGGATTAGCAGCAATAATATTGCTTCCCTTGGTTATCGGATTAGCCGATATTAAAATCTCTGAATTGACTGACGATGATTTAGGCAAGAAAGTTTCCATCACTGGGGATATAAAATTTAAGGTCCAAAAAGACAGTTTAACAATAATAGAGATAAATGACGGCACTGGGAAAATAGAAGCTGTCTTTTTCGAAAGAATATTTCTAAAAAAAGAAAAAGCTACAATAATTGGTGTCGTAAGCAAGTACAAAGGAAATTTGCAGATTAAGGCGAGTGATATCCGATAATTGGTTGTTTTTTCCGAGATGAAAGAAAGAAATTGCCGTATGCTTGAACAATTGTTTTAAGCTAAACAAAGAATGGCAATTGTAATGGAGCTAGTCTTACCTTTTATAATTGGAACAGCAATAGGGATAATAACTGGCTTATTGCCCGGCATACACTCCAATCTTGCTTCATCAGCCATTGCTGCATATATTGGCTTAGACGGAAACTTCAGCAATGAAGCCATAGCCGTAATGATAATCTCTATGGGAGTTGCACATAGCATTACAGACAACATACCCTCTATCCTCTTAGGCATGCCTGATGCCGAAAAAATAATGTCGGCATTGCCTTCCCAAAGGATGCTTTTGGAAGGAAAAGGAATAGACGCTGTAATGCTTTCCATTACCGGAACACTTTTTGGCACAATATTAGCCGTAGCTATGATGCCAATTACAGTATTATTCTTCTCTGTAGCTTATTTCCAAATAAAATGGGCTATTGGCTATATTCTGCTAGTATTATTGACAATATTGATGATGAATGAAAAGAAAAAGATGCAATCCTTGTTAATTCTAATCTTTACTGGAATACTGGGTATTTTTGTATTTAGATTAAACATGAAGGAGCCATTGCTGCCTTTGCTTACAGGCCTTTTTGGAACATCAGCATTAATCTTTGGATTGATAAATAGAAATACAATTCCGAAACAGCATCATAATGCATGTGAGATAAAGAAGGACGAATGGCTAAAGCCATCCTTTGTATCACTTGTAATGGGGATATTATCCTCCTTTCTTCCCGGGTTGGGGCCTTCACAAATTGCTTCTCTTGGCTCCAAAGCAATTAAAAAAATAACTGAGCGTGGTTATATCGTATTATCTAGCGCGCTAAGCACAGTGAACCTAATTGCAGGGATTGCTGCATTCTATGCTATCGGAAAATCCAGGAGTGGAGTAATTGCTGCAATTGAAGGCATAACTGGCAATATTTCTTTATATGATACAACAATTATGGCTTTCGCTTCTCTAGCTGCGGGAGGTATTGCAACAATTTTTACCATCTATCTTGCCAAAAGAATGATATCGATCATTCATAAAGTTAATTATAGCAAATTATGCCTTTCTATAATTCTTTTCGTAATGCTAATTGTCCTCTTAATCTCGGGATTGACAGGATTAATGGTACTTTTAACTGCATCTGCTATAGGGATAATTACTATCACGAAAGAGATTCCCAGACAAAATATGATGGGTTGCCTTATACTACCCGTATTATTATTCTTTATGGGAATAAGCTTGTCATGACTAAAGTTCACTAAGTTTTATAAAGCTTGATTAAAAACCAATATTCATGCCAAATAAAGTTATTGCAAGGTTCATTTTATTTGAAATTGGACAAAATAAAGAATCAGCAGAAAAAAAATTGGCTGAGTTAATAGGGAAGCTAAAAAAAGAGAAGGATATTCTTTTTTATAAATGTAATCCAAACCCT
>JAHFJF010000066.1 GCA_023245975.1 archaeon | reverse complement strand
TCGCCAGCAAATCCAAAGCTTCCTTGGGCATTCGTGAATATGTCATCTATATCTCCCCACTGCCTTTTCCCAAATTTCCTGTGGAAATTTCGCGACGGACCACTCCGCGTGCGGGCCTATAATTACTGATGTTGTCGTAGGCAACGATATCGAACCAATCATCGTCGATGACAGCAAGCACCAAGGCCTGCATGACATCATTTCTAGGCTTGCCATTTAATCTCCATAAATGTGACTTCCTGCCTGAAACCCATTCAAAGACTTCTTCTACTTCTGCCGAGTCACTTGTGCCAAGAAGCGATTCAATAGACACCTCAAATCCACTTTGCGCAGTAATCTGGCCACTTCTCCCAACAAGATTTGCTTCTATTTTGTATGGGTTTGATGAGCCATAATCATGCATTATTTCATCTAATCCTATAGCAGAATATTTTATCTGTGTGCTTGTTATCATCCAATCCTTTTTAAAATCGCTTTGTAACTTCTCTTTAAACTTTCCAATAACTTCTTTATAATTACTATCATGATTATAATAAAGTGATTTAATTGTTGCATAATACAAGGGGCCTGATGGCAAAGACCATTCAGAACCTTGCAAAAATTGGTTCCATGCATCTTGAGTGCGAAGCTTTTCATCCTGCAATTCTTTGTTCCATTCTACCCTATACAGGCCATCATGTAATTTTAGAGGGCTTAACACAAAACGGTCTTCTAATTCTTCTATATTAAATTTTGAAGATGCCAAATCTGTATAATGTTCGTTTGCCCTTTTAGGCTCAGCAGTCTTAAGCTTATTTCTCTCTTCGAAATCTGCCTTCATTGCAGAAATTTGTTTTTCTGTATACATTGGTTCATGTTTAGGTTTTAAAGGAACAGAATTATCAACTCCAAAAATATCTACGCCCCCAATTAGTTGATGATTTGAATAGATTCTGCTCATTTATGTCCCCTATTGGTGTATAATAGAACTGTCATCCAATTGCCCATCTGGCAAAAATACGGTATTATCTTGGGTCTCTCTCCATTTCTGGAACCTTCTTTTAATGTATTGTATCTCTGACTTATCAAGGCCAGTGCCTCGCTTGAGCTTTATCTTCCTGTAAGTCTTGGCATCTTCAGGAATCCTCAAAAAGATTTGATGCAGAAACTGGTATTCCTCAAGTGTGAATAATGCGGGGTTTTTTCTCATTTTCTATATCCATAGTTTATACACCCCTTTCTAATCACTACGTATTGTTACTCTTTATGAGGGACTAACTAATATTTAAAGGTATCTAACCTGAATCTAAGCAAAAGTAACGAAATCCTTAATCATAATGCAATTTATGGAAGAACATCACAAGGGCATAAAATGACAATAAAAGGGCTATAATGCCATAATAGCCAACATCATAGCTAACTCCAATCGTGCTTGCACCTGTATAGGAAGCTCCTGTCCAGACAACGGCAGAAAATAGTGAAAAGGCGGCAAGTACAACAGCCACCTTTGCTAGCAAGCTTTCAAGCCCAGTGCTTCTCTTCTTATACTTCGGAAGATGCTCCATTACATCATTAATGTCAACATGATAGAAATTGGCTACTTTTTTAGCAACCTTGTTTAATTCGTATTTATGTACCTCGCCAGCAGGATCGGCATAGAATACTAATTCATCTTGGCCGAGCCTTGCGACAGCCTTATTTTGTATATATTTAACGTCTGCCCCCAATGTTTCAAGAGCAGAGCCCAATTCCTTGAATTCAACAGTATCTTTGACCGACTCTTTTCTTCCTTTTAGGTCATCTTTTAGATTATCAAACAATGCAGCCTTTGACTTTGAGTCTAATCCAGGATTTAATTTGGAATAAATATTTAAGATGCCAGTAGCAATTTGCTTTATTCCATGGTCTGGAACTTCTTTGTCATGAGTTACAAAAAAATATACAGATTCCCCGTGAAAATCAAATACATAATCTTTGCCGCCTTTTTTAACATTAAGGCCACCTAATAGCTCAATCCTTTCCTCAATGTCACGCAGCTTATAATTTCTTTGCACCTAATTAAGAATGGTATCTTCATTTATTTGCTTTTCTGTATAAACAAACGACTTATCGATACTAGAATCAGGCAATGCTATCTCTGTTTTGCAATCTGCGCAGCAAACTTTTCCTTTGTAAGCAACTAGTGCCTGGCCCATGCGTAACTGCTTTTCTGCAATTCTTTCATATAAATCGCACTCCCATACAATGTCTTCTTCCAGGCTAATTAATAGTGAATAATAATTAACGGTGGGAGTTTTTTTTTCTTTCAATGATTGGTAGAATTGAAATAAGTCATTTATCTTGTTGAGCCTTGCCCTTAACGGCAAGGTATGCTTGCATTTGCACATATCTTCTAAAGTCGGTTCTTTCATTAGGTGCGCACCTACTGGTTGGTGGCAACATCCGGTATATAAGCTTTGCTGCGGAAAAACCAAGAATTTAGCTGTATTCTCTCCAGCGATACTTGCATTTTGTGCACTCAAAGAACCTTGTTTCTCCCTCATCTGCCGCCCTTGTCTGCTGGGTCCAGTAATAAGCGTCTTTATTTTTGCATTTCGTGCAGTCAGCCTTTGTCTTTGGCAATGTTTCCATTGCATCTTCATCGACAATTTCAAGCTTTTTTACCTTTTTCATGCTTTCCTGGAGAAGTATCTCTTCTTTTTCAACTGTAGAAAAGCCGCACCTACATTTCAGGACAGTCTTCCTTCCTTCTTCATGCGGCATCATTATCGAACCGCATTTTTGGCAAAATAGCATTTTTTTCTTAACCACCAATCATTTTTGTAAACAATATTTTTATCCAGCCTAGATAAGGTATCCTCAGCACAGCCCTGCCCAAAACATTGCTTTCATCAACAAGCTCCGGATCTGGCGAGCCATTATTGTCTCCCTTTGTTTCAAACATTATCCGACCATTTGTATTTTCAACGCTGACAGTTCGGTGTATTATCGGATACTGATATCTTTTTGTAGAATAGACGATAACCATCCCACTATTAATATCTTTTGGTTCAACTCCTAGCAAGACAATGATATCACCCTTGTTGAAGCCATTCTTAAATCTATAATCAGCAAACTCCTCTTTTCCAATTCCAGTCCCTAAATAGAAATCCTTGTTAGACTCCCACCAATCATCAAAGTTAACCCCATTATGCTGCATGCTCCCAGAAACAACGGCAACTACCGGAAATGCTGTCCCCAAAAGAAATCCTAACAATGGATATACTATGAATTTCACAAGAACGAAAGCAAGGATTATATTTACAATCCAAGACCAGATGCTATTGTCTTCCCATATGAAATACCAGACCTTCTTCAATAGAACCTTCATTTCATTTCTATTCATTTGCATACTGATTATTCATTCCTTTTTATACGTTTGTTTTTCAAAAGACTTATTAACTTTTCAAGACAATATTCTTCAAGAGGAGGTGAAATATATTGAAAGACTTTTTATTGGCAGCAACGCTATTAATACAGCAGCCTAATTTTAAAGAAAGCCTCGAAGCTTGCATAGAGGAAGGTCTTCAGAATACGCAAGAAGATGAAACAGAGAGGAATCTGGACATTCTAAAAAGCCATGGCTTAGCTGAATTAGGCAAATTTGAAGCATCAAGAATAAATGTAAATTATTATATTACTGCTTCTGCACAGAATATAATTGATACTGGTAATTTCGATATTCAGGGTGAAAGCTTCAGCCTAGACCGGTTCTTGGATTTTATCGAAGACAAATTCAGGAATAATATCGGTTATTTCCAGGATATTGCCAATAGAAGAAACATTAACGAGCTTCATTTGGTGATAGAAGATTTTGGAGAAGAAAGAGCCAACAATATCTCTGTAGCAATAATAAATACAAGAATAATCAAGATTGATGTTCGGAGGTGGCACAAACTCTACCTTGGTAGAAGACAATATCTGGCAAATCTCACAAGCATACACGAATTCACCCATATCAATAATTATATTTTAGATAATGATGAAGTAAAGCTCCACAGAGAATTGTCCGCTATAATATTTGAATCATTGAGCTATATCAAGAATGAAGGTGAACAAGCTTACATCCATGCATATCTTAGAAATGTTGCTGGGAATTTAGAAAGTCCTGAAAACATACTTAACGAGGAATATTCAGGAATGGTGCCATTGAGGCATCTAGCCCATTATTTCATTGAAAATATCATTAATGGGGGATATGCTGTTGAAGGCAATAAGATAGAAAAATTAGAGGATTTTGCCTATAGTTATTTAGCAGACAGCGAAAATGGGGATAAAGGTTTTGATGATGCTTGCTTGGCAATGGGAATAAAAGATAGTAATAATAATAGAATTACTTTAGAAAAAGTGAGGAATGATTTGTATCAACAATTAAGAGAATAAATTAACTTACTTTGCAGCTTTTTTGAAATTTGAAAGGAATTCCTTGTTTCTCTTCTTCAATCTTGCAATTGCTGCAAGAACTGCCTTTTTGGGATCGCTTCCGGAAGTTTCCACAATCATTACAGCAGAATTCTTTACCAAAGGATGGTCTAATGCATAGCCTGCAACCTCAATATCCTTGTCATTCCACAATTCCTTGGAAACAGCATTGGCCAAAGTGTGCGTGTGGTTTAGAAGCTCAAACTTCATTCTATTTTTAGTATGCTCAAGAACTTTTATTTCCATTTTAAGGTAAATTAACGTAGGTTCTTTTTAAACCTTTCTATCTAAAGGCGGCACTATGTTATAAGGAGTTGGCCTCCTTACCATTCTAGAAAGTTCTTTGGCAACCCTATACAATAACTCCTCAGTAATCTTCTTTATCCTCTCATCAAGAATCTTGCGCATTAATGAAGGAAAAACTACCGCATTATTCACCTGATTTTTGAAATCGCTCCTGCCTGTAGCTACTACCTTTGCTCCTGCCTTTATCGCTTCTCCAGGTAGAATTTCAGGCTCTGGATTAGAA
>JAHFJF010000065.1 GCA_023245975.1 archaeon | reverse complement strand
ACCTATCTAATGCGTTTAATAAAATAAGCATTCTAGATTCAAGCTCTTCGTACGAATAACTTCTTCCTGTGCAGAATGCATCTTCTGCAGAACGTTCTGGAGTGTCTTCTTTTCTTTTTTTCAATAACAATGTGGCTACATGAAAACCAGAACTGTTACAGATCTCTTTAAACTTCTCAAGATTTTTTTCAAATACCGGCTCTATTGTAACATGCGCCTCGTAATAATGAACAGAATTTATTTGTGGCATAAGAGAAAAAAGAAACAATAGTATAAAAGCATTCTTATACTAAAGAATTATTTTTCAAAAATAACTATCAGGATATATATGTTCAAAGTTCGATTTTCAATTCCTTCATGTCCGACCACCGGTTCAAATAGCCGTCAGAAGTCTTGTTTGTCCTGAAATTCTTTATCTTCTCTTTAAGCCTTTTAACAGCAACAGAAAGCCTGTCTTCCATATCCTCGTTGTCCTTCTCAACAAAAACAACATTAATCATGTTCTCCCATGGGTCATCTGAATCCAAGGCAGTTGATACAGAACCCCTTATATCTGAATAAACTCCCCTGACAAATGAAGAAGTATTATCGTCCCTTAGGTCTATATTCTTCTTAACAGACCTCTCAATGCCGCCCTCCTCAAAAACAAAATTAAGGTGCAATGCATTATGCATAGTGTCTATCTTAAGAACTTCCACCCTTTTGAATTTCACCCTTACTACCTGCATCAGAAAATCCAGATGGATATCTTGCTTAAATACTTTTCTCACAATTAAAAAATTGTAGAATAGATATTTATATAACCTATACATTAAAAAAGATAATAAGGGGTGAAAGAAATCGTATCACAAGAAGAAATAACAAAACTATTGGATGAGGATAGATTAAGGAAGAGGGTTCCAGCCGCATCGAGAAATCTTGGGAGCCAGATAAAAAATTCTCAATTAGATAAAAAAGAAGCAGTAAAAACTGTTCCCGAGAATAACATAGAAAAGACAGTACACAGAATAAACATGCTACGGGACAGGATGAAGGACACTTCCGGATATCTTTCGTTGTATTATGACTTAAAAGAAGCCGAAGGACAGTTCATGAGAGAAGTGGAAATCTTGGAAAGAAAAGGCTTTTCTGTCTCTGAACAGACGCTTAAAAGAGTAAAGGCGATGAAAGACAGGATTATGAAGAACAAGCCTTGATTCTTCTTTTTAAAGTGGTGAGAAATTCTTATATATTTGAAAATGCATTAGACTCCCAAAGGCAGATCGGGCAACAAAATAAATAAATGCCGGCTGCTAGTTTGCTAAAAGGCACATAGGTCTTAGGATGCCCTATTAAGCTTACAAAATATCGATTAGGCATTTGTCTTGTTGGGAAATGCCATACTGGAGAAGTTAGCAGTAAATATTTTAATTTTCCGGAACAATTTCCCTGCCCGAGCCTAAATTCTTATTGAGAAGTTATTTAAAGATAATTATGCTCATTTTCTGTATATGAAAAGGGGGCAAGTTACCTTATTTGTAATACTAGGAATTATAATAATTGCCTTGCTTGCCGGAGCGTATTATATCCGAACTGCTTTCGTAAAAACTACCGCAGAAAAGAGAGCTATAGAAGAATCTTCATTAAGCATAGATGAAATAGAAGTTAAAAATTCTGTAGAAGACTGCTTAACGGATCTGGGAGAAGAAGCAATTTTGTTTACAGCTGCAAGGGGTGGTTATTATGAATATCCTCGAAGAATAGAACCTTTCAACAGCATTGCAATTCCTTATTATCTTTACAAAGATGAGGAGATAGTGCCGAGCATAAATACTTTAGAGCAACAAATCGGTCTTTACATAGATGCCGAGCTTGAAGAATGCCTAACAGCTAGATCATCCCAAAATGTAATTGTAATAGAACCTCCATCCACTTCAGCCATATTGAAAGATGAAGAAATTATTATAGAAACCGAGATGCCGATAAGTATCGGGGCTGAATCAGAAAGAAGAGTAAGCTTCTACACAGCAGAGATAAAAACAAATTACAGGCAAATCTACAACGATGCCATAGAAGTTTATGACAAGCTAAAAGTCATTGACAATTTCCTTTTCGTTGACCTAAGCGCATTGGCATTAAACAAGAACTATGAGCTGAGGAACGCAATAGAAGGAGAGAAAATACTCACTCTTATGCTTTACAAGGACACCAAAATAAAAGAAACGCCATTAAGGTTCAGCTTTGCAATATTGCATGATTCAGGGAAAAGAATCGTTAAGGATGACATCTTCAGCAAAAATAAACTTACAGAGATTGCAAGACTTATACAGGAAATATCAAATTTAAGGGAAGTTGCTTCTGAAGAAGATTATATCTCAGAAGAAGAGAAGTATGATTCTGGAACAATAATAGGTGCCTTGCAAAGGTCTCCTTACAGGAGGCGATCATGAGAAAGATAATTATTTTCATGATTGTGCTGACTGTAATACCTTTTGTATTTGCACAACAATCGCAGACAACTCCAAATCAATTAGTAGTCTTGAACAATGAAGAATATACTATAACATACCTGCCAAGAGAAGTAGAAGAGTTTGTGAAAGTTACCCAGAGGACAAATCCCAGCGGCACTCAAAGCTTATTGATATTAAGCTCAATAGGAAAAAACACGGAAATCGGGATATTAAAAAGTGGCAATATCCAAGAGAAGACTTTTGGCACTGGGAGAAACAGAAGGACCGTGCTTGAAGTATCAAACAGGACCAAAGGGGCAATCTTTGAAACGAATTCGTTCATGATAAACGGAACTTTCAGGATAGCTAATGGTGAATCTGAAGAAGGAATTGAATCAGTAACTTTTGAGCTTGATAGGGGAGCTGTACTTACTGTACTTGCAAACGACAGAAATTTCCTGCTTAAATGCAGGGAGAATGATAGAGACTGCCTTAGGTCCGTTGAATTCACAGAAACAGAAAATTTCCATGAGCAATATGCAAACTTAAGAGGAGTTGTCGAATTGATCAGGCCTGAATCTAATGAGCAAGGACAAAATACAGAAGAAAAATTACTTAGCGCATTGCAGAACGTAAGAGGAGTAGTTGTTTCCGAGGAATCAGGGGAACTAGGTGTAAAAACTCTTAGAATCTTTGGCATTCCATACTTGAGCAGAAGGCCAGGCAGCATAATGAACAAAGTAATGTTACAAACTGAAAACTATATATCATTAGAATATGAATTGGGAGCAAATGACAATGTAATAAACTCAAGAATATTGGGGGCTGACATAAATGTTTATGATGTATGCACAAGGCAAGACTGCGGGTTGACCGTCTTCCATCCTGAAGCAGATTCACAAATTGTTTTCTTGTCAGGAAATAGCCCCTATCTGCAAGCACTTAACGGCAAGATAGGGGTTGTTGAGAGAAATGACCTTTATACAGAATGCCAGACTGACCCAGATACAACATGTATAAAAAACAATGAAAATGGAAGAAGACTTAACATAGTCCTAAATGGGGATTCAAAACTAAAGATGGAGCCTTTGTCAAGAATAAGAACACTTACTTTTGATTCCTTGATAGATGATGGAAGCGAAGTTGTAGTAGAAGGGAACAATGATAGAAGATTAACCTTTAATAGAGATGGAGTAAAATATTCTGGGTCCGGAGCATGGTACAGCCTTAGCACAAGCTTCAAGATACCTGTAATTCTAGATGGAAAAAGGCATACTCTAGAATGCAAAGCTGAATCGCAGCAATGTTTTGTTGATGGAAAGCTTACAATGGGGCCTGAACTAAAAAGCTGCCAGTCAAATGAAGAATGTGGGCCGCAGGAGAAATGCTCTGACAATGTATGCGTATTAAAACAACTTTGCATATTGCATAGGGGCAGTGAAGAAGCTTCTAGGACAAGGGCCGATGTTGTTGTCAGTAGTTCTGAGAGAGGCAATGAAGATCTTAAAGCAATAATTGATAACGTAATCATAAATAATCAAGGTGCAATGTTCCAAACCGCCCCGTTTAATTCTAACTTAAATGCATTTAATTTCTGGATCATGGGTCGTGAATCTAATCAAAATCCAGAACGCTGGCATAGTTCCTGTCCTGTTGCAGATTATATGATAGTAATAAGTAATACTGGCCTATCGCGGGCAAATGGTGGCAGAAGAATAGCTTATATCTCTGGCGGCAACATTCCCTCTGGTGTGCCTGGTGGACAAGTTGGTTATCTAAGCAGAGTGATCACACATGAATTTGGTGGCCATGTTATAGGCAGATTGGGGGATGAGTATACTGCAGATGGTCCTTTCATTCCATATAGCGGTTCATCACAGAATTGTGCAAGGACAATAGAAGAAGCAAGAATAAAATTCGGAATCAGTCTTGCAAATCAAGCTGAACAAAATGGATGGAAGGGTTGCGGGGGAGGATGTGATTGGTCAGAATACCAATGCAATGAATGGTATACAGTATCTCAAGTAGATTCTGGCAATAGACAAATTGGAACATTAACAATAATGGGCGATGAAGGCCAATATGGAGAATTTAATGATTTTGATAGAAACATAATCCAAACACGCCTCGGAAGGAGAAGAGTATGATAAGAAGTTTAACTTTAATTCTTTTAATATCCTTGATAATTTTAACAAATGCCTATGCAATTGACATATCTTATGTTATTTCTTTACAAAAAACCAATGATAAATTGAGTTTAATAAGCATAGAATTGGCTGACGGGCCAGGCCAGGATTATATTGACCAACAAGAATATGGATACAAAGCAAATATTTTATCATTTAAAGAAGAGATATTATTCACTGTTAATTTTACTATAGAAGAAGATATAATTGAAAGACGCGATACAAACGCAACGGAACATGAACAATCTGAAGAAATAGCCGATTTAACATTCCCATATTATAACAATGCAAAAAAAATAGAAATCTATGATGAAACTGGCGAATTGAAACTGGAAATAGACCTTTCATCATATGCAAGATGCAATG
>JAHFJF010000003.1 GCA_023245975.1 archaeon | reverse complement strand
TCCCTTCCATTGAAATTATCCATGCAATTTTTGGAACAGAAATAATACTTCTTGCCATCTTTTGAAGAGATGAATTTAGACTTTTTTTCATCAACTTCCATGCCACAGACCGGATCTTTAACCATAGCATTATTCTAAACAATTACCTATTTAAGCTTTGCATATTAATAAATATATGAAACAATGAAAAAAGAATCCCTGTCAAGATATTATGATTTATTTGAATGGCCACTGGAAATTCTAAGGCTAAAAAAACTAAGGAGTTCAATAATTACTCTTGCGAAGGGAAAGGTATTGGAGATTGGTGCTGGGACTGGCAGAAATTTACCCTATTATCACAAGAACCCCAATCTTACACTAACTGACATCAGCAAAGAAATGCTAGATATTGCAAAAGGTAGAGCATGTAAACTAAATATCAGGGCTGATTTCAAAGTCATGATTGCTGAAAAACTTAAATTCAAGGATAATACCTTTGATTATGTTGTCGCCACGCTTGTATTATGCTCTGTTGATGACCCAGTTAAAGCACTTAAAGAGATGAAACGCATATGCAAAAATAATGGCCAAATAATACTTCTAGAGCATGTAAGAAGCTCAAATCCAATTATCGCAAAATGGCAAACAAGAATAAAACCCATATTTAACAAATACTTTGGGTGCAATCCTGATAGAGACACATTAGCTTACATTAAAAAAGCTGGACTAAAACCTGGCTCAGTAAAAAATGTCTGGATGAATGACGTTTTCAAAGAAAAAAGAATAAAAAATAAGAAAAGCTAATTGCATTTGTACATCCTGCACCATGCAGCCCATTTGCAATGCTTGGCAACACCCAGGAACAAGAATCCTAAAAGGTATGAGACGAATCCAGCCCTAAAGCCTAGATTGAACTGGCCGAATAAGCCTTCCACAACCAAAGCAAATCCTAATGCACCAAAAAATATAGCACCTGCACAATAGAGAACTTCCCGCCATGAGCAACCATGAGCCCAAGTTTGCTCAGAACCTTCCTTTTTTTCCATCTTTTTTGCCATAAAAACATCACCTCTTAGTGATTTAAATGGAAGAATATATATAAAAACATTCGCATTTAGGCAGTTACTTTAGCTTCAAAGCTCGCTTTATTGCGTCCCTATCGAAGCCTACAATTATATCGCCATTGATATCAAGAACAGGTACACCCATCTGGCCTGATTTCTCTACCATCTCAGTAGCTGCCTTTGTATCTTTAGAGACGTCTATTTCCTTGTATTCTACTTTATTCTCTTTCAAATATCTCTTTGCCATATCGCAATATGGGCATGTTGGTGTACTGTATATGGTGACTTTTGACATGGTAATTGACTCCTCACTTTAAACTGGATAATTGGTATAAATATGTTTCGGATTAATGATTTTTAAAAGGCGGTCTTTACTTCTTTCTATTAACCCTCACAAAAAACACTAATCCAATAGCGAACATAACAACATTAATCCACTGCCCCAATGTAAATCCAAAAATAAAACCTATCTGAGTATCAGGCTCTCTAAAGAATTCTACGGCAAATCTCATTGAAGAATACATCAAAACAAACAGCCAGAACCTAAACCCTTTAGGCAATGATTTATCCTTTAATGGCCACTGCACTGCAAATATAATTAAATTCTTTCCTGCCTCATAAAGCTGTGAAGGGTGCCTAAAGCCCTCAGCGCCTGGAAACTTTACTGCCCATGGAACATTAGTTATCCTTCCATACAATTCGCCATTAATGAAATTACCTATCCTCCCAAAAAACAAAGCTACACCAAGAGGTATCACAACAAAATCTGCTAAATCGTAAAAATTAAGATTCTTCTTCTTACAATAGTATAATGCAGCCAAGACCGCGCCTATTAATCCGCCATGGAAAGACAATCCGCCTTCCCAAATTGCAAATATCTTTAACGGCTCAGAAAAGTAATAACTAAAATTGTAAACAAAAACATAAAATAACCTTGCAAATACTATTATGCCAACAATAAGATAAGACATTAAATCTGCTATATCCTCTTTAGACAATGGAAATAACTTTTTCTTAGAGAAATAATTTAATACGAAATAAACAAAGAGAAAGCCAAGGACATACATCAGCCCATAATATCTTATTTCCAAAGGGCCGAGCTTTAACAGTATCGGTGTAAGATTATGCACATACATCTAATAAACTCTCCACAATTTACCCCAAGATTTCTTATCTTGAATATGTGAATTATAAAGGAACGCGCCAGATATTGCTGCAACAAACAAAGATAACAAGATTGTTGTAAGTATTGAAGAAATCACAATACTCTTGAAGAATTGTTCAGGGAACAACGAGATTAACTTAGAAGTTCCACCAAGAACCCAAAAGTCGTTCATGAAGAATATCTTATGAAACAATACAAACAAAGGTCTGAAAGCCAATCCCCAGAAGAGCAGCTTAAGCAATGACGCCACAAATGCCACGCCAGCACCAACCAAAGCTGTCCAAGCTATGCTTAATATATTTACTGACATCGCCTCAAATACTGTCAAGACAATGAATATGGTCAGTACAAGCATCAAAAGATACCTCAATATGTCCAGTAGCAGCTTCACATCTGCCATATGTAATATCTCCCTTTCAGAAAAAATGTTCTGATCCAATTCTGAGCTACCATCCAAATAAGACGCTACATTGTCTAAGGCAACATCATTCTCTTGAGATTGCAATACGCCAAGCCGGAATAATACTTTTTCGTGATATGAATTAGATAATGCATAATAAGCGAATGGAACTAATAATAGGACAAATGCAAAAAATACTGACAATACAACATTAAACCTTCTCATTCTTCCCTCTTAACGAGTACCATACAATAACCGAGGCTAATATTATTACTAATAAAGCTATCGCCAATGCATGGCTCGAACTAAGAAGCCCCCTCTGCCAGCCTTCCTCTGAAAACTTTATATTAAATGGATCAAAAAGATTGATTATGCTAGTATTCCCAAAAATTAAAAAAAGCAGCCCTAATGCAACCAGTATTAGCCCTGAAATCAAAGTAGTGGTATGGAACGAGTGCTCCTTTCCTAATAAATTCAATTTAAACTCCTTGCCAGATATCCATTTGCTGCCAAGAATATTGTACTTGTCTATCAAAGATGACAATACTATAAACGGAACAAAATTCCCTAATGCATAGAAAAACATCAATAGGGCTGCTTTGCTGTAGCTTACCAGAGAAGCTATTAGAAGCACGCCTGAAAGTATAGGACCAACACATGCTGACCAGCCAAATGCAAAGAAAATGCCAGTAAGAAATACGCCTGCAAATGATTTAGAGATCTTCATGCTTGGCTTAATGAACGTGAATCCTCTGTTGAATATAGACATAAAGCCTAAGACAATAAGAGCAATGCCAGCAATTATAACAAGGTAACTATACTTCAGCTGCAAGGTTGCGAATGTCTGCCCTATAGCCGATGCAACCAAGCCAAGACCAATGAAAGTAGTAGAAAAACCTAAGAAAAAAGCCAGAGTCATGGGCAATGCCTTTTTCCTCTCCCTGAATGTCGCAGCGAAATATGCCGGAACTATCGCCAGAGTGCAAGGCGCCAAAAAACTCAGCAGACCAGCCAAGAATGCAACAAAAATCGTTATCTTTTCTACAAACAGTGCAGCCTGTGACTGATTATATGCCGCAATCTTTTGCAGACCTATTGGCAATTGGGAATCAACGGCAGCCAAAACGTTAACAGCTAAAACTACAAATATTATAAATATCAAGAATTTTTTCATTTACGCACCCTAATATTTCTCTTTGAGGTAAATAGCGAGAGTCTTTCCTTTGGGGACACGGCGGATTATGTCTCTTTTCTCAAAATCAGACAAGACCATGCTCAACTTAGCTTTTGACATATCTGTCCTTATACGCAATGTTGACTGTGTTATTCCTTCCTGTTCCCTAATAGCGCTAATCACCTTCTGCTCTGCTGGATCAAGCATGCTTAATGCAATTGAAAACTTCTCACTCAGTGCCTTTTCCTTGGTCTCCTTTTCTATCCTCTCCAATACGTGAGTATCATTGTTAAAGAACAAGATATAAAATCCAAGGCTCAATATAGAGAATATTATACCAAAAGCAATATTTGACCAGCCTATCAAGGATGCAGCTTTCTGGCATTCCTTTGTCGGGTTGCAGTTATTCTGTGTGCTTGCCTTTGATGCATTATCCAGAAATGCATAAACCATCCCGAAAAGCATTACCGCTAACACCATCAAGGTTATCCCTATTTTTTTAGAGTCCATTTTTTATCTCCTTGTATTCTAAGCATCTAAAGCCTAAAAAGCTTTACGCATTACCATTGCTTAAGGTTCCGGCTTGATTACCTTGCCAGAAACCAAATCCTTGTATGTAAGCTCAAGCACACTGTTGTCCCTGAACACAAAGCTGCCGTCAGATTCTATTGTGCCTACATCATTCCATGCCCTTACAAAGCCTGCGTAATCTGATGCTTCCTTAGACAGTATCATTGTAGGCAAGGATTTTATCCCGTACTTCTCTATAAGCTGCTTGCCTTCTGCACTCGAGGAATCAACAACCTTCCTATCTTTAAGGAACAAGCCCATCCTTTGTAGTATGCTTACATGGATTTGAGTTACATTGTAGCATTCTGTACATGATGAATCAGTTATTCCTGTGAATTTTACAAGGCCATGAACTGTTTTTGTTTTAATGTCGTAGTATGGCGGTGAAGGAAGATCCAGCACATAACTCCCATCTTCGGCAACATGGCCAAGCCTGTCCCATGCAGATGAAAGCTCATAAGCACTGAAATCTTCTGACAAGATCAATGCCGGAAGCTTTGTTATGTTGTATTTTGAGAATAATTCTGTTGCATCATTTGTAGATAATTCCTTCTTTTCTGATAATACAACACCGGACTCTTCCAATCCTTGCAGCAATATATTCAAATCAGCGCAATCGGTACAAGATTTTTCCTCAATTAATGTTGCCCTTACTAAACCATTAACTTTTCCAGTAACTGCATCCTGGTATGGAGTTGATTTAGATTCTAAGACTAATGCATCACCTGATTCTATGTATCCTGCAAGATTAAGACTTTCAACTTCGCCAGTAACAACCAATGCAGGAAGGCGCTTTATTCCATATTTTGATATTAATTGGGAAGCATCTCTGCCAGAAGCAGTAGATTCATCATTTACCTTGACATTGCCTGATTTTAATGCTGCTAATTCCTTATTCAAGCTGACGCAATCCTTGCCAGAACATTCCAATGAAACAATGCTTATAGCTACAGGCTTTAATGATTCTTTTTCCTTTTGCAATACAGAATCTAAATCCTTTGAAAGCTTCAATATTGAATAGCTATTTAGCAAGACTATCACAGTTAGTATAACTAATCCAATGCTGACAAAACTGTTTGCATATTTCTTCAACATTTCCATTTCTTCATCTCCTCATTGTTTAATGAATATAGAGCATCCGCTAACAGCAGATAGCTTCTCAAATGTCTGAACTTCTCCGTATGTCTGACCATTAATCTCCCATGTTGGAGTCACTTTTACCCCTTTGCTATTGCATAGCTCCTTATTTTCTGCACATTTTACATAATTAAGATATTTTCTTGATTTACCAAACCAGCTTAACTGCTTTTGCGTGTATGAGCAAAAATCATTTCCATATACAATGGCACCCTTTTCGGACAAGCATTTTGCAAAACTATCAAACTGCCCTTCAGAAGCAGATGAAAGTAAAGAAAATGAAACGATTCCTATCACTAGCACTAAACCAACAACTCCTGCAATAACCAATTTTCTTGTTCTTGAAGAATGCAGTTCATTCTGCCTATTTTCATGCTGCTGCTGGTCTGCATCATGCTCTTTCTGGGCTTCAAGGCTTTCTTCCCTTAATTTTTCAAGCCTTAACTGCTGCCTTTCTTTTTTTGATAAATCCAATCATATCACCTTATTAAAAAATTTAAAAATCAGCAGCCTCCACCATTGCCTTCCACTGCAGCTGCCAATGTATTCTTAACAACGCTGACTGGATTTGATGATGCACCACATCCACCGCCGCCATATTGCTGTGGGACATTATAAGACTGGCCTGTAGTGCATGCCGAAACAAATAGCAATCCAATAGCCAATAAAACTATAATCAATGCTTTAAATTTCATTTTAACATCCTCCTACCATTTTCGGAAGGTCCTGCAAGCTCTTTGGCGTACTGCCAGTACTGCTGCTTGAAGACGGCTTTGAAGATGATGATGGCTTCAATGCAACCCCTTCCTGAACTTTCTCTTTCAAGCTGTTCAACTGGACAGCCTGGACGACTGCGACAATAACTAACACCGCCAAAACAAGCGCCAATAATAAATTTTTCATTTTTAACCTCCGTTTAGCATCCGCCCACCATTCCAGGCAACTGCAAATCTGATGCACTCTTGCCTGAAACTTGAAGCCCTAATTCAATCATGTTCTTTGGGAAGAATAATGTCTTCCATCTCATTACTTCCCTCAACACTTCAGCATCTGAATATTCCGGCCTGTTGAGCATTAGCCACATGGTAACTGTCTGAACTGCTGGGCTGTGGCTGCAGCCGCACCTTAATTCACCATTCTCTGAAATGCCCTGAGCACCTACACCGCAGCAGAACTCGCAAGAAATCCCCCTTGGAGCAGCTGCCAATTTAATGTATCTAGCCCAAATATCAGGATGATTCTCTTTTACTTCTTTTTTTAATGCAGGATATGCTCCTGCCAATAATGATAATGATGTAATAGGGTCATCAAATGAAACCCCCATATCTGCCCCATATTCTGGCGTTCCTGTAGGGAACATTATTTGCATAACCTCATCAGCAGATTTTGCATCCTTTAATGGGAATAATAATTGCACTGCATTAGCAGTAGAACCTATCTTCGTAACATCTACATCATTAATATCATCAGAAGAGCCTGAAAACAAATTCAGGCTTGAAGACGAACTGCCAGTCGAAGTTGTAAAATGGCCTGAAATAGAATTTATCTGAAATTGGTTAAAGGCCATTAAGCCTGCTACCAAGACAACCGCAAAAACCATCAATTTCGAATCGTGCATCTTTTTTCCTCCGTGACTATTGGCAAATAAGCTTATTATTTAAGCTTTTGCTCTCCCATCGTTATATTTTTTTGATGCTCCCCCAATAAAGCTTAAGGCAATACCAACAAAGACTAATGTCTCGCCAATGATTTGGTGCTGCTCATGGCTAATCTCATAATTTCCTATTGCTAATAGCTTGGTAATTGCATAATGCGCAGAATGGGGCAAGATTGTAAATACCAACCCACTCACTGCAACAATAGTACCGACAATCATTAGATACGTGCCGATCATTTTATTCATCTTGCACATTAAGTAAACTAGCCTTTTATATAATTCTAACCTGCTAAACGATAGTAGAAATAATACTTTACAACGTTCAAAAAAGCTTAAATAAGCTCCTTTGCGTTCACAATGGCTAAATATAGCTTTGTTATGATTCAATAGGCTAATTACATTCTCTCCATTATTTTAGGCAGTTAAAACAATTCCTTTCAAGTAATTTTTGATAATATCTTTTAATGGAATCTAATTAATAAAAATAATCTTAAAAAATCAGACAAAAGCTATATAAGGTTATAACCTATCTTTTGAAACATGGCCTTGATAAACTTAAGCCTTCCTGAAGAGATTCCATTAATACCAGACGGCTACAAGATAAAGTCAGGAGGAATATTTGACCTGGAAGAATTGTATACAGAGATGGTAAGATGGTTTGAGTTCGGTGGATATTCTTGGAGAGAAACCAAATACCGTGTAGCAGAGATGCCTAATGGTTTAAGCCAGATAGAGATTAAATGGGAATGTGAAAAAAAAGGCAGCGAATACCTAACGTATTACCTCTCAATGCATTGGCAGGCCTTTGTAACAGAAGTAGAAGTAAATGTTGACGGCATAAAGAAAAAAATGAACAAGGGCAGCATCGAATTCCGGTTTGAGGGCAAATTAAAAAGAAATGTTGAAGCATTCTCTCCAAAAGAAGATTCACCTGAAGCAAAAAAGAGATTTCTACTAAAAGGAAGCTTCGGAAAATTTATCATGGCTATATATGACAAGGTAATAATTAAAAACCAAGTTGATTATTACAAAGGATTCTTCTTCGGCGAATCGCAAAGGCTTTTTGACGAGATCAAGGCATTCTTGCAATTGTACTCATGAAAACCGGAAAGCTAATTTCAATTGTTTCATTATTGGTTATATTAGACCAATTAACGAAGTATCTATTCCAAAATAAAATATATATGCTTGATGGGATAGGGATAGAATACACAACAAACACCGGCGCTGCCTTTGGGATTTTAAAGGGAAGCAATATCATTCTCGCCATCGTTTCACTTTTAGCCATAGCATTCATCTTTTATTATTATAGGAAAGCAAAGAATTATGAAAGAATAGGATTAATCCTGCTGCTTTCGGGTACTATAGGGAATCTTCTTGATAGGATAATATTTGGATATGTAAGGGATTTCATTGTAATATACTGGTGGCCTAACTTCAACATTGCAGATGCATACAATGTATTGGGAATATTAATCATACTATTTATCGAATTAAAGCATAAAAAACCTTAAATAGATTCTTGCATTGGTTTATATCGTATGGCAGAAGGGGAAAAGAAAAAAAAGAAGCTTTTCGGCCTGTTCGGCGAGCCAGAGAAGCCTTCAAAAGAGGAACTCTTAGAAAAAGCAAAGAAAGACAACCCATTAATCGAGCGCAAAAGCCTTGATCCTGACAAGGGCATTAAAAAACATCTTGTAATTATTGAAAGCATGACTTCCGGGCTTGAAAAATACTATTTCCAGGTTTTAAGGGCATTAAGGGAGCCAAAACACCATGGCATGGGCTTTGATGATGTGCAAAAAGTAAGGGATTTGTTCGATGCTTCTGTTACAAGCAGCTTTCATGGCCATGTCGGAACAAAGATATCTGCAATGCAGCAGCAGGCGCAACAACAACTAGCTACAATCGGCGGGATGCTGAAGACACTGTTTCCAATAGTAAGGGAAATAAGGGTAATGAATGAAAGGCTTGACTATTACAAGAGAAGTCTCGAAGGAGATGAGAATGCAGAGATTGCACTTAAATCAATATGGATTGAAGTTGTAGAACAGGGCATGCAGAACCCAAATTCTGTCTATGCCTTGGCAAATAAGGTTGGATACCTTACATTACCTGATTTGTTCTTCAGAATAAACTCAAAGAATGGTCTCAAGGGAGTTGATGAAGCAATAAAGTCAATGCGAAAAGAAGCTTCAGTGCCCGTGAAGGTCATAGACGTAGTTGCCAAGAAACTTTTCTCATATTATAACTGGAAAGAAAAAACATACAATGAAATGCAGCATACATGGAATTTCAGGCTAAAATATTTGAGGCAGCATTACAATTCAATAAAACTTTACATGAACTGGGTAAGGCCTTATTTGCAATCAGTGCAGCAATTGCAGATGAAGGGAAACTATAACGATGCTGACTTGGTAAATGCATTTGAGACCAGCAAAATATACCTTGAGCTTCTTGCGAGAAAGAAGTCTGGATTCAAGAGTTATTTTCCAGTGTTGCTAGTAAGGTTCAATTATGTAACAAGGCCAGAATTAAGCTACACGCCACAAGGGCAAAAGCAGCCGCTGCATTCCGGAAGGCTAGAGCTTGAGATAGAGCCATACATTGCTACGCAGGACCAGATTGATGCCTACATGTCACAAAAAGACGGAGAAGACATAGATTTGCTCGCCTCAATTGACATGACAATGAATGAGCTTAAAGATGACCTGAAAAAATACCTAAAGGAGGCCGGGGAAAAATTCAAAGAAGATGAAATAGCAGTGCCTAAGCCAAAAAAAGAATCAATGATAGAGCCATTCATGGCCATGGGCTCTGGCTTGAAAGAATTATTTTCATTTGCTACTCCGCCCAAGGGGCTTTTCATGGGACCTTCAAGGCAGTCATTGAAAGACGACGAAAATGAAAAAGCCAAGGCGAAACAGGCTGCGCAGTTCAATGCCTGGCTGCTATATGACATATTCAAAAAAACTAACAAGTTCTTTACGCCAGTTTAATCACAATTCTTAAATAATCTCTTAGTATGATTAATTGAGCCATGGAAAGCCTAGATGCGGTAATCAAAAATGATGCAGGACCGATAGTAGAAAAGGCCGTGCAGAAAGCAATAGGTATCACAATAAAAGAGCTCAATGAAGACATAACATTAAAGCTTAAAAAAAATCCTTTATTGGAATTTAATATCAATACTAATGTTTCATTGAAATCAGCTAAAAAAGCTTTCAGGAAAGGATATATCGAGAAAGTCCTGAAGTGCAATTTTGGGGATATAAGCGCAACATCAAGGATATTGCAGGTAGACAGGAAAACCATACATAGGATGATTGCTGAATTAAGGATAAACATCAATGAATGCAGGACAGCATTGGCAACTGAAGATTACATAAAAGAGGAAGCCTTGAGCAATGCAATAACTGGGATTTTTAAGAATTATGAGATGGTATTGCATCCATCCAAAATCCATGAAGCATATGAAAGCACATCCAAGATATCAGAAGACATTGTCCGAGAAATAAAGTTCTCTTTCATACCGCTGAAAGATGCCGAAAAGGAATTCGAGAGGGAATACATCTCGGTTGCCCTTAAAGACAATGGGAATAAGCTTGCAAAGACTGCAAAAGCAATTGGATTGAGCCATGAAGCACTGTTCAGAAAGGCGAAATCATTAAGGCTCATCTAGCAAATTATATATAGTGGCTGTTTTTATCCGATTTCCATGCCAAGCCAAACACTTCAAGAGATATATAAATTAGTAAAGGAAGAAAAAAAGCATGTGCCACGTTACAGAAATGCCGTATTTGATTTCGATAATACATGCATTCATAATGATATTGGGGAAGCAGTATTGGCATATCTCTGCAGGCATAATCTTCTAAAAAACCCGAATCTGGTCCAAGGAATAAATCCTGTAGATTACCACGAGGCGGTTTTCCATACTTATCACCAATACAAGAAAGAGCAAGAATTCCATAAGGCATATGAATTCTCTGCAAAAATCCTCGCAGGACTTACATTCTCTGAAGTTGAGGAAATTGTCAATAAAACAATCCTCGAAGAAGGGACTGAATTCAGAAGCGAAAAGTTATATGGCCTACCAATACAGAGAGGAATAAGAGTAAAAGAGGATACTGCAGAGCTATTGAATTTCCTAAGAGAAAATTATACCAATACTTCCATTATTAGCGCTTCACCTTGGCAAGTTATTGAATATGCAATGCAAAGCCTTGGATTAAAATTCGGAAAGTGGATTGGGGTAAGGACGGTTGTAAATAATGAAACATTTACTGACAAAGTAATCCCCCCTATCCCAGTAAGAGAAGGCAAAGTACTTTGTATTAAAAGATATGTTAATCCAAAAATCAGGCCAATTCTTGCAATTGGAGATAGCGCAAATGACATTCCAATGCTTTATTATTCAACAATAAAGGTTATAGCAAAAGAGCATACATTAGACCAAGTTACTGAAACTTTGGTAAAAGATTCCAGGCAAAGGTTCTATTTCTTATAACCAAAAATTATATAAACTATTTTGAAGTAAAAATTTTATCATGGAAAGACCAAAACCAACTAAAAATTTGCTGACGGAACTGTGCGGAAACGATTCCAAGCTAATCAGCTCTGTTCATCACTGCCTATACGAAACTCCATTAAATGAGATTTATCCATTGATAAACCTTGATGACTTGATTGTGTTCTCGGCAGCTTCATTTAACTTTAGAAAGCAAAAGCCAAGAGAATTCGAAGAAATGGTTTTGTCATCAAGCATGTATGATATCTTCCATGAAGTCTATAACGGCACATCAAACCCAGGTGGCATGAAAGGCTTCGTATGGCTATATACAAACCGAGATATTTTACAAACAAATGATACATATTTACAACTTAACCCATTCACTAAAAAGGATCTAAAAATTAGGCTTGAAAAACTAGATGCAAGTGCAACTAAAAAATTAAAAGAAAATCTCTTAAAGCCAACAAAGCAATATGTCTTTGAATGCGATTATTATTTAGTGAAACATCAGGTAGGGGATAATTCCAGGCTTGTAGTTATGAATTTCCAGCCATACTATCCAAAGAAAGGTGTGATAGAAAAAAGATATGCAAAAGAAATTGCAAGAATGCTGTCAAGATATCCTACTGAATATTCTTTAGACTATGAAAGGCAGCTCTATTTATTGCGTTAAAACTGAGCGTAAAGCTTTTTAAGGAGTAATACCTGTAAAAAACCATGCAGATACAGGTCGGCTTTGACACGGACAAAGAGGAATTGGCTGATTTGAAAAAACTCTGTGCCGTTCTTCAGACAATCATTTATAGAAGGGAAGGAAAATTACCTTTAACATCAGAAGTTATTAACGAAGCTAATTATAACCCGACACAATTTGCTCCTGTTCAAGAATCTAATATGCATGCACCTTCAATACAAGGCCAGTTCCAGGCTGTAAGCGCACCATCATATGAGCAGCCTGTGCAGACTGCAAAAAAGCCAGAAACTTCTAAAGAAGGGAGGACTGCAGGCGGCGGCAGGATTGTTCCATTCGAAGACATGACAGACATGATGTCAAAGATTTATTCTGGGAAAAAATATTAAGATTTAACAAACTGAATTGATTTTTTAGCTAAAACCTGTCTAGTATTCAATTTTGTAGTTGCCCAATAAAAATCCTTAAAGCTCTGGATTGCAGGATTGCTTAGATTAAGCCTGTACATCTTTGCCTTTCCAACTTCTCTAGTCATCATAACAAGCCTACTTTGCTCTAAGTTGGGCCAAAATAATTTCAAAGTAGAATAGCCAACGCCGGACAATTCTGCCAAGTCTGTCATGCTATAATCAAATTCTTCATGCACTATAAAGAAATCCATTACCCGCAGGATTGGGGTATCACCAAATAATCTCAGGAATGTTGATCGTCTTTCTGCCATAACACTTAGCAATATTCTGTTGTTTATAAATGTTGCTATGAATAGCCCTTAAGAGCCATAATTGGACACTTGGTTAATTATTTCCGACAATCTCGTAATTCTTACGAGAATCGCTAACAACCAATATAAATGGCAATAATAAGATTAAAGCAATGCCAAATATCGATGAGCAGGATTATCTTAATATAAAGAAAACGATAATAAGAAAACTATATACTAAAAGGGCATTCAGCAAAGGACATCTACTTTATGAACGATTGCAGTCTGGAATACCACCACATTTAATAGGATTTGTCAAGGATGTAATTGATGAACTAATAAAAGAAAGAATTGTAATGAAATACGGTCGGACAAAGCATGGTGATGCTTACCAGCTTAATATAGAAAAGCTAAAAGAAATAGAAGAGATGTTAGAATAAGCATTATAAACAATACTCATTATTTCTTAGATTATGACCTATCTAAAAGAAATTTTCAATATATTAAACAAATCTTATGGACCGCAAGGGTGGTGGCCTTTATCCAAGGGAAATCTAGAAACTAAGCACCATAATGGATCTCCAGAAGATGAAAAAGATAGGTTTGAGATTATTATTGGGGCTATCTTGACTCAAAATACCGCATGGAATAATGTAGAAAAAGCAATTTATAACCTTAACAAAGAAAATTTGATAGGACCCAAAAAAATGGCTGCCGCAAAAGAATCTAAAATCGGGGAATTGATAAGACCTGCCGGCTATTTCAACCAAAAAGCAAAACGATTGAAATTCATTGCACAATATTACCTGAAAAATCCTGAATTCTTAAATAAAGAAAAGGAGGTTTTAAGAAAAGAATTATTGGCAATTAACGGAATAGGCCCTGAAACTGCCGACTCAATAATATTATATGCGGCTGAAAAGCCATCTTTCGTAATAGATGCATACACTCGGCGAATATTCTTAAGAATATTTGAAAAAGATTTTGGTAATTATGATTCTTGGAAAGAATTCTTTGAAAAAAACCTGGAGAAAGACACAAAATTATTCAACGAATACCACGCATTAATTGTGGAGCATGCTAAAAGATATTGCAACAAAGCCCCAAAATGTGAAAAATGTATGCTAAGGAAAAGCTGTAGCTATTATAATAGTAGATCCAGTAAACTTTGATTCGATTATTGCCTTGCCATTACCTTCTGTAACTGCCCCTATTATTGCTGCCTTAAATGGCAATTTTTTGCTTACCAAATCTATAGCTCTCTCTTTAGGCATAAAAGCCAATAATCCAATACCGCAATTAAATGTAGAATACATACGATAAGAATCAACCCTAACTTCATCTCTGCCATAATATACCATCTCACGGAATACTTGCTGTGGCTCAAGCATATGCCAATAAGGAATATTGATGTCTATGTCATTAGCCAATAAAGACTTAAGCCTTGTAAAAGCACCTCCTGTAACATTAATCACTGCATTGGCATTGTAGATCTCATACCATAAATCATCAAAATAAATTGTCGTGGGAATCGTTAGGTCTTCATAGAATTCACCCAAGACCAATCTTGCCAATGTCAACCCGTTGCAATGTATTCCTGAACTCTCGAAACCCACAATATAGTCCCCAACATTTGCCTTATTCTCTCTTTGCTCAACAGAATATCCTGCCATTGTGATGCTAATTTCAACACCTTCTAAATTATTCATTATAGACGTCTCACCGCCAACATAAGCAATATGCCTTTTCTCGCATTCTTTAACAAGCTCTTTGACAATCACAAAAAGCGCCTCGTTATCATCGTGCGGCATTGAAACATGGCAATTCATCATGTATGGAATGGACTTATATGCCAGCATGTCATTCAAGTTCATTGCCATGGCATCCTGTACAGCATCTTTGAAAGTCCTCTTTTTCCAATGCAGCTTGCCTTTTGTGCCAATACCATCAGTATGGATTTTTTTCCTGAATACTAAATCTTCAACAACAGGATAATCAGAACTCATTGAAACACGGCAATATTGGTTTTTCCAAGTTGAAGAAATCATATCAATTATATCTTTAGTATAAGGCTTCCTTGCGTCATAACTCATAGCCATGCATTATTCTTATAACTTAAAAACTTTAGCTTGCAGCTTTGCTCTTCTTAAAAATTACGCCTTTGAGGATTGGCAATGTCAAAGAAACTGTCCATTCCAATTCACGGTAAGATTTTATTGTTCCTAGCAAATCAAGTATCTTGCTTGGCCTGAAATAGAATTTTCTCCATGCCATCTTCTGGAAGCTCATAACTTCCTGCATTGTGACATCACCAGTATCGAAATGTCCAGACTTTACAGAATAAAATCCTGAATCTATCCCTTCATCCTCTGCAACATTAACTTTTCCCTGTTTCTGAAGCTCCTTGTACAACGGAGTTCCAGGCAAAGGCGTAGTTATCCCAAAGTTCGCCCAATGCGGATTTGCTTCCTTAGCGAAATCAATTGTCTTCTGCATTGATTCCTTAGTTTCTCCAGGCAATCCAAACTGAAAATAGCCGAAAGCCACAATGTTGTATTTCCTAAGCCAGCCGAGAGCTAATTTTACCTGCTCTAATTTTAATGATTTGTTAATATTATCCACTATTTTCTGCTCGCCAGACTCTATGCCGACGCCCGTCCTGTACACGCCTGCCTTAGCAAGCTTTTGCACTAGATTTTCTGTCAGCCTGTCTGCCCTTAATCCATTTGGAAAAGTTATCAAAATATCTAGTTTTTTGGCGATTATCAAATCGCAGATTTGCTCTGCCCTATCTAATTTTAAAGTGAAATTATCATCAAGGATGTCAACCTGCCTGACACCGAAATTCTTCATCAGGTATTCTATCTCTGCTACAACATTTTCAGGAGACCTTGCACGCCATCCTGTGTAGGCGCTGCCGCAAAATGAGCATCCATATGGGCAGCCACGACTTGTCACCATGGGCGCTATTGGATGCCTTCTTGATCGATTATGGTACTTGTCTAAAGCTGGCAAAAGATGGTATGCTGGAAATGGCAATGCATCAACATCCTTTATTTTTTCCTCTTCAGGAGTTGAAGTAACACTGCCATTTTCTAAATATGCTATGCCCTTTACATTAGGCAGATCAAAGTCCTTTTCTATCAAATTCCAGGTTACTATCTCACCCTCTCCACGGACTATGCAGTCTGAGCCTGATTTTTCTAAAATAGATTTAAGCTCTCCTTTTGAAGAAGGGCCGCCCATTATCACTCTCTTGCCTAGTTTTTTTGATTCTGAAGCGATATATATTGCTTCCTTTACTGTAGCTATATTGAAACTGACCCCAACTAAATCTGGCTTGTATTCCCTTATCTTATCTAATACTTTTCCCTCATCAAGCTTGAGCAGGTTTGCATCAATAATCCAGCATTTTATTCCTTTAGATTCCAAGAATGCTGCAGTATATGCCAAACCAATCGGAGGAAGCTGGGATGCCTCCATTATCACCTTGGCCAGCCTTGGGAATGGATTTACAAATAATGCACTCTTAATCATTTTTAATTCTTCTTTATTGTCGATATTTAAACCTTATGCCTTTGTAAACAAGCACCAATCCCTTAATGGTTCTTAAATTATATAAAGTTATCAACTTATTTTTAATGCGTGAAAAAATCACTAGAAGAGATAGAATTAGTAGCAACTGCAAACCTACCCTCAAAATTCGGTAATTTCAAAATATCTGCGTTTTATGATAAAAAAGAAGGAAAAGAACACCTGGCAATAATAAAAGGAGATGTAAATGGAAAATCTAATGTGCCGGTAAGGCTGCACTCAGAATGCCTCACTGGAGATGTATTAGGCTCATTAAAATGCGATTGCAGGGAGCAACTAATAAATGCATTGGAGTACATTGGAAAACGAGAACATGGCGCATTAATCTATCTGCGGCAGGAAGGAAGAGGCATTGGGCTGATTAACAAAATAAAAGCATACTCGCTACAGGATTTAGGCTTTGATACTGTTGAAGCTAACAAAAAACTTGGCTATGAAGCTGATTTAAGGGAGTACAAGGCAGCTGCCGAGATTATACGATCATTAAAAATAAAATCCATACAATTAATGACAGATAATCCTGAAAAATTAAATGATCTTAAGAAAAATGGGGTAGAGATAATAAAGAGAATAAAAGTAACTGTAAAACCAAATAACCACAATAAAAAATATCTTGATACCAAAAGAAATAAACTGGGCCATTTAATTACCTAAACAGCAGCGTAACAACACCAAAGATTATGAAAAGGATGCTGGTGAATATCTTTATAGTCCTTCTTGGAAGCTTTTCTGCCAGGCTGCTTCCGACAAATATGTTTAAACCAATCGCAAACGCTAATGCGAAGACAGAACCTAAAAATACAAATAAAGGCTCACGGAAACTTGCTGAAAGAATACCAGAAGCTATCTGGGACTTGTCACCCATCTCACTTATTGTTACAAGCATGAAAGAAGCAAGCATTGCACCAATCGGCATGTCAGTAAATTTCTTGTCCTTTTTTGCCTTCGGTTTCTTGTAGAAATAAAACTTTGCAAAACCCCACAATCCTAAAAGCAGGAATGAAATACCAATTGCTAAATTCAATGTACTAGCAGGAATTGTTATTGCAGTGTAAGCCCCTATCAATATTGCAATCCCATCCATGAATGCATGCGCAGTCAATGCACCGGCAAATACTTGCCATGGACTCTTGTAATGCAGAGACAAAGCAAATATAACCAACTGCGTCTTGTCAGCTATCTCAGAAAGGAATATTAAGAACAATGAAGTAAGGAATGCATCAAGCATCATAAAAATAGGGGCTTACCCATTATTAAGTTTTTTGCTTGCTTTTTTTGAAATTATATCATAAGATTTAAATAGGCTCCCTCATGATTTTCTATAAATATGAAAATATTATTCATAATGCCATCAATGGATAATGGCTACTGGAAAAAACTTGGAAAAAAGGTGGGACCAAGATCAGAACCTATGTCTTTGGTATACATAGCTTCAACTTTAAACCATTATGGTCATAATGCCAGCATATTGGATTGTGAGTCCGAAGGCCTCTCTCTTCAAGATGTTGAACAGCATCTAAAGGAAGGCAATTTTGAGATGGTGGGCATTGCGATGCTGACCGTTATGTACACACAGACGCTAGAACTTGCTAAATTAGTGAAAAGGATTAATCCTAACACAAATGTTGTTGTTGGCGGCCCCCACCCATCTACCAATGCAATGCAAATAATCAAAGAAGTACCAGAAATTGACATCGCAGTCATTGGCGAGGCTGAATTCACTTTCATGGACTTAGTAAGGGCTGTTGAAGACAAGAAAAGCTTTGCAGACATCAAGGGAATCGCTTACCGCAATGAAAAAGGTGAAGCTGTAATGACGCCTGAACGTGAAATGATCCAAGATTTGGACAGCATACCAATACCTGACAGAAACTTATTGAGAATGCATCTTTACAGACCATCTGTATCATATTACAAAAAGCTGCCAGCTTACATAGTATTGACATCACGCGGCTGCCCTTATCGCTGCACATTCTGCTCAAAGGTATTCGAGAAGACTTACAGGTATAATTCCCCGGAAAGGGTAATCGCTGAAATGAAAGACTTAGTTGAAAATTTCGGCGCAAAAGAGATTGTATTCAGAGATGACACATTCACAATGAAAAGAAGCTGGACAGAAGAAGTATGCAAAAAAATAATAGATGAAGGCCTGCACGAGAAAATAAGATGGTCCTGCATGACTAGGGTTAATCTAGTAACATTGGACCTGCTGAAGCTAATGAAGAAAGCCGGGTGCTGGGGGATACATTTCGGAGTTGAATCAGGAAACCAAAGATTGCTGGATTTGATGAAGAAAGATGTTACAGTAGAACAGATAAGAAATGCTTTCAAATGGACGAGGGAAGCCGGGATAGAAACAAGGGCTTTTATGATGATTGGATTGCCAACAGAGACACGGGAAGAGAGCTTGGAAACGATAGAATTTGCGAAATCACTTGACCCAGACTGGGCGCAGTTCACAATATGCACTCCATATCCTGGAACAGAAATGTTCAGACAGGCAATAGAAACTGGGGAGATGAAATCCACTGAATGGGACAACTACCAGACCTGGGGCGGCTTCTCAGACCACAGCCTTGTATTTGTTCCGCAAGGGAGGACATCCAATGAATTAAAGAATTTGCAGAAATATGCATTAAGGTCATTTTATTTCAGGCCGAAAGTAATAGCTAGAAAAATAACAAACATAGACAATCTGCCAATATTAAGAAAATATGTTACTGGGGCAGTTGCATTAATGGCCGGAGTGACAGAAAGGGCGGCTGAATAATTATTTTTTCTGGACTATGTCCAGCTTTAACTTCAATTCTTTCAAGAAATCATTTGTCCAATCTTGCGGAGAGCCATCCATAAGGCATTCCCCAGCTTTAGTTTTCGGGAATGCTATTACTTCCCTGATATCGTTATTTCCGCACATCAGGGCAACAACCCTGTCTAAGCCTAAAGCAATTCCTCCATGAGGGGGAGCACCATACCTGAAAGCTTCCAAAAGGAAATCAAATTTTTTTGTGGCATCTTCATAATTTATTCCAATTACATTCAAAACCCTTTCCTGTATATCTTTCCGGTGAATCCTTATTGAGCCTCCGCCAATCTCTATGCCATTAAGAACAACATCGTAAAGCTTGCCTTTTACTTTTTCTGGATTCTTCTCTAGAAAAGCCATTGATTCTGGCCTTGGCATTGTGAATATATGGTGCTTTGCCTGCCAGCTATTTCCATCTTCTGTTTTTTCAAATAATGGAAATTCAGTAACCCACAGGAATTTGTAATCATTATCTTTAAATAAGTTTAATTTCTTTCCCAAATGCAGCCTAACAAAACCCAATGCATTGGCTGCTGTCTCAAATTCTTCAGCAGCAAATAAAAGCATATCATTCGGCTTTGCCTGAGCCGCCTTTGCTAATTTCGACAATTCAGCTTCTGTGAAGTATTTCGTTATAGAACTCTCTAACTTCCCTTCATTTGTAACTTTTGCCCATGCCAGGCCTGACAGCTTGTATGTCTTTGCAACATTGATTAATTCATCAATCTCGTTCCTTGAGAATTTAGCACACCCTTTTGCATTAAGGCAGAGAACAGAACCGCCCTTGTCTACTACTGACTTGAATACAGCGAATTTTGTCCCTTTTAATTCAGAAGTTACATTGCAAAGCTCCAATCCAAACCTTATATCTGGCTTGTCGCTTCCATATTTTGACATAGCTTCCTCGTAAGTAATTCTTAGGAACGGGGTTTTAACTTCAACGCCAATTGCTTCCTTAAACATGACTTTTAACATGCCTTCAACTACCGCCTGTATGTCTTCCTCGTCAATAAAAGACATCTCCATATCTATTTGCGTGAATTCCGGCTGCCGGTCTGCCCTTAAATCCTCATCCCTTAAGCACCTAGCTAATTGAAAATACCTGTCGACGCCTGATACCATCAAGATTTGCTTGTACAATTGCGGGCTTTCTGGCAATGAATAGAATTTGCCAGGGCTGACTCTTGCAGGAACCTTGTAGACTCTTGCCCCACCAGGTGTTGTCCTTACCAATAATGGAGTTTCTATCTCCAAGAAATTCTGTGAAGATAAATATTTTCTTGCTGCCTGTGCTGCATTGTGCCTTACTACTAAATTTTTAATCATTGCAGGCCTTCTCAAGTCAAGATACCTGTACTTCATCCTTAACTCTTCTGAGGCCAATTTCCTATCATCTATTTCTATCGGAGGAGTCTCAGATTTGTTTAAAATCTCTAATTCATCAACGATTACTTCAATCTCCCCCGTAGGAAGATTTGGATTTACCATCCCTTCTTTTCTTGGCCGAACCTTGCCCTTTACCCTCAATACATCTTCCCTAGAAATATGCTCTGCTGCCTTGTGTGATTTTTCTTGATGCTTTGGATCGAAAACTACCTGAGTTAAACCATACCTGTCTCTTAGGTCTATGAAAATAACTCCGCCATGATCTCTTCTAGAATGAGACCAGCCATCTAACGTAACTGTCTTGCCGTTCTCTTTCTTGGTTAATTCACCACAGTTATGGCTTCGTTTCATAAGAGCAGAAAGAAATTGATATTGTATATAAAGATTACTCTTATAAATTGCGCAATAAAAAACGTCATTATTAAATAAATTAAACAAAAAGTTTTTATATCTAGCAATATCTTTATAGCCTTAAATGAAACTACCTTGGTTTATAGGAATCTGTTCA
>JAHFJF010000064.1 GCA_023245975.1 archaeon | reverse complement strand
ATATACGGCAACAGGGGAAGATATTTTCTGGATCTAGGCGGATATCGCAGCAGCATCAATGATAATGGCGCTTACTTAAGGGGCGGATTGAGGAATTTAATGCTTACCTTGAATTATTCATACGGCACAAAGCCAAGCAAAGATTACATGAGCCAAGGAGTGGGCGTGCAATTAACTGGGAGAGGTGAACACATGTTCTATACCTTATCGGCAAGAGGCATGCTTGTCAATTTTAACAGGAATTATCCATCTTATTTGGATATTGGAGATCGGTTCAGGACTGAATTGTTAGTTGGCGGAAACTTCTAACCAAAAACATTAAAAACATAATTTCATTTCGCTATAGCTATGGATTATGAAAAGCTTGGATTCAAGTGCGGATTAGAAATACACAGGCAATTGGAAACAAGAAAGCTGTTTTGTAAATGCCCTTCTATAGTTCATGATGAAGGCAGCCCTGATTTCATAATTCGGAGAAGGCTAAAGGCATCAGCAGGAGAGACAGGTGAGATAGATGCCGCTGCGATGTTCGAAGAAAAGCGTGGCAGGGAATTTATTTACGAGGGAAAAAACACTTCTTCATGCTTGATAGAATTAGATGAGGAGCCGCCTATTGGGCCAGACAGGGAAGCATTGGCGGCTGCTTTAGAGATGGCATTACTGTTGAATGCAAAGCCGGTTGACGAAGTAATATTCATGAGGAAAACAGTAATTGATGGAAGCAATGTTTCTGGATTCCAGAGGACAGCATTGATAGCCACAAATGGGCATGTTGACACTTCTCTTGGCAAAGTCCCAATTGCAACAATCTGCCTTGAAGAGGAATCGGCGCAAAAGATAGAGGAAGGAAAAGATTTTGTAAGGTACAGGTTGGACAGGCTTGGCGTTGCATTAATCGAGATAGCAACTGATGCAAGCATAAAAACTCCGGAACATGCAAAAGAAACAGCAGAAACAATTGGCAGGATTATAAAATCTACAGGAAAAGTTAAGGCAGGCATAGGCACAATAAGGCAGGATGTAAATATCTCAATAACAGACAGGCCTCGTGTAGAGATAAAAGGTTTCCAGGATTTGAAAAGCATCCCATTCGTAATAGAAACTGAAGTAAAGAGGCAGATGTCACATCCATCAATGAAAGCAGAAGTAAGGAAAGCAAATCCTGATGGCTCAACAACATTCCTAAGGCCAATGCCTGGCTCTGCAAGGATGTATCCTGAAACAGACATCAAGCCTGTAAGAATCACAAAAGAAATGCTTGACTCAATAATCTTGCCTGAACTATTGGATGAAAAATCATTAAGGTTCCAGAAGAATTATTCATTAAGCCCCGACCTGGCAAACCAAATTATCCATTATAATTCATTGCTGTTCGAGGAATTGGCAAATCAGTTGAAAAATGTTGACAGGAATCTGATTGCAACTGCTTTGGTTACATATCCAAAAGAGATAAGGAGGAGGCATAATCTCCAGTCTGACAATTTAACCGAAGAAAACTTTAGGGAAGTCTTATCCAAAGTAAACAATCATGAAATCCCAAAAGAAGCAGTTCTGGAAATTTTAACCGATTACGCATTAAATAAAAAACCAGATTTCTCAAGATACAAGTTATTGGATGAAAAAGAAATTGAAAAGGAAATTAAGGAAGTAATAAATTCAAACAAAGGCGCTAATATAAATGCATTGATGGGCGAAGCCATGAAAAAATTAAGGGGAAAGGCAGACGGAAAAAAGGTAATGGAAATTCTTAAGAAATTCTCCGAGTAAATCCGGCCCAGAAACATATAAATAGGCTTAAGCCAACAAAATAATTATGGACAAGGAGATACATTCACTTTCAGCAGAGGCAGTATTGGCTTTGCTAAATAGCTCAAAAAAGGGACTTTCAACTAAAGAAGCTAATGAAAGGCTTTTGAAATATGGCAATAATGAGCTTGTAAGCAAAAAGACAATCTCACCATTAAAGATATTTCTTGAGCAATTCAACAACATCTTAATTTGGATAATGGCTGGGGCTGTTATCATTTCTGCAATAGTTGGAGAATACATAGATTCCATGGCAATTTTGGTGATACTCATCCTTAATGCTATCCTAGGCTTCCTCCAGGAATACAGTGCAGAGAAAGCCATTGAATCATTGAAGAAACTGGCTGCATTGAAATGCAAGGTTATCAGGGATGGCGTGGAGCAGGAAATCGAAGCAAAATACGTTGTCCCAGGAGATATTTTAGTAATAGAAGAGGGCGCAAAGATAGCTGCTGATGCAAGGCTGATTGAAAATTACTCCCTCGGAGTTCAAGAAGCTCCATTGACAGGTGAATCAACGCCAATAGCAAAAAAAGTTGAGCCTATTCCGGCTAAAACTGAATTAGCAGACAGGAAAAATATGGTTTATTCAGGAACTTTAGTTGCAAGGGGCAGGGCAATTGCAGTAGTTGTTTCTACTGGCATGTCAACTGAGATAGGAAATATCGCAAAATTACTGGAAGACATAGAGCGTGAGCCAACGCCTTTGCAAAAAAAGCTAAATAGCCTAGGTAAGATGCTTGGAATTGGCACAATAATAATTACAATCATAGTTTTTATCGCCGGATTGTTTCGAGGTGTGCCACCATTAGAGATGCTGATAACATCAATAGCCCTTGCGGTTGCCGCAATCCCGGAGGGCTTGCCAGCAGTTGTCACAATCTCCTTGGCAATCGGTGTCCAGAGGATGGTAAAAAGAAATTCATTGATAAGAAAACTGCCTTCTGTTGAGACATTGGGCTCTACCACAGTAATCTGCTCTGATAAGACTGGGACTTTGACAACAAATGAGATGACAGTGAGAAAGATTTTTGTTGATGACAAAGTAGTTGATGTTTATTCAGGAAACTTTAATGGAAAAAGCCTTTTCTCTGATGAGCCAAAAGATTTGAGCCTTCTTCTCAGCATCGGCGTGCTTTGCAATAATGCTTCAATCCATGATGGAAAATCAATGGGAGACACAACTGAAGTAGCATTGTTGGGTTCCGGCCTGAAAAAAGGAATGGCAAAGGAAAAGCTGCTTAATGAGTTCATTAGGGTTGATGAAATACCATTTAGTTCTGAAACAAAATTCATGGTGACGATTCATCGGACAAAATCCGGTGAAGTATCTTACATGAAAGGCGCACCAAATACAGTCTTGGAAAGATGCGACCGTGTCTTGGTCGGCGGAAGAACAAGAAAACTATACCCTAAAGACAAAGAAGAAATCAGTGAGCATGTCGATTCATTCGCAAAGGGAGCATTAAGGGTGTTAGGATTTGCATACAAGGAAACTTCAGACAAGAATGATGCTAATGATGGTTTTGTTTTTGTAGGCTTGCAGGGCATGATAGACCCGCCAAGAGAAGAAGTAAAAGAAGCAATAGAAAGGTGCAAGGCAGCAGGCATAAAGACAGTGATGATTACCGGTGACCACAAGCTTACAGCGATGGCAATAGCTTCTGAGCTGGGCCTTGAAGGCAAGGCAATAACTGGCGAAGAGCTTGATAAGATAAAAGACCTTAACTCAGAAGTAGATGAGATCGCTATTTACGCAAGGGTTAATCCAAGCCATAAATTAAAAATCATAGAAGCATTAAAGAAAAGAGGGCATATCGTGGCAATGACAGGTGATGGCGTTAATGATGCCCCAGCCTTGAAGCAAGCAAATATTGGAATAGCCATGGGGATTACCGGTACTGATGTCGCAAAAGAAGCATCCCACATGATTCTAACAGATGACAATTTCGCATCTATAGTAAACGCAGTTGAAGAAGGAAGAAGCATTTATGACAACATAAAGAAATTTGTAGCTTATCTTTTATCATGCAATTTGGGTGAAGTATTGGTTGTCTTTGTTGCATCACTGCTAGGATTGCCGCTGCCATTGGCTGCCATTCAATTATTATGGATTAATCTCGTGACAGATGGGCTGCCTGCATTGGCCTTAGGTGTTGATCCTCCAAGCAAAGATATAATGGGCAGAAAGCCTAGAAAACCGAATAGCAAGATTCTTTCAGCAAATATGCTTTTGAAGATTGTGATGATAGGAATATTCATTTTAATCGGAACTCTTTTCCTATTCAAGCATTATCTCCCACAAGGCATAGAAACTGCCCAAACAGTGGCGTTCACGTCATTAGTCTTGATAGAGATGGGCACTGTCTTCATAATAAGATATTCATACCATCCAGGTTTCTTTTCAAACAAGAAGCTTCTATTGGCAATTGGATCATCAATTGGGCTTCATCTTTTAGTATTATATATTCCATATCTTGCAAAGATATTCAAAGTTGTTCCATTGGACTTTATAGAATGGCAATTCATACTGGGGGTAACAACTGCAATAATAATACTTGGCTTTGTCACAGATGTAGTTGTGCAGAAATTGACAAAGCAATTTGACTGACAAAAGTTTAAATATTTGAAAGTCAGCTTTAAAGGTATGTCATTTGAAAAGAGGCTTTCTGACATAAGGTCATTGAAAACCCAAGGGGCTACAAATGTTGCTGTGTCTGGTATAGAAGCATTGAAGGAATTCTCATCATCAATCAAGTCAAAGAATGGCAGGCAATACCTTGAAAAGCTTTCAAAGGCGGCTGCTAAAATATCTAATGTCAGAAGCACAGAGCCTATGCTAAGGAATTTTCTCAACTATGTTATGATAGGGTTGAAGGATTCTGATTTGTCTAATGTAAAAAGATTGAAGCTATTGACCAAACAACTTTCTGGGAATGTAATCAGATTAAAGAGCAATGCAAAACAAAGATTGGTTGAGATTGGCAAAAATGAAGTAAAGAACAATTCGATATTATACACACATTGCCATTCTTCTAGTGTCACTTCAATACTTATAGCGGCCAAAAAATCAGGCAAGAAATTCTCAGTAATAAATACAGAGACAAGGCCAATGTTCCAAGGAAGGCTTACTGCTAATGAACTTTCAAAAGCCAAGATTAAATTAACCCATTATGTTGATTCCGGAATGAGATTGGCAATTAAAAAATCAGATGCAGTATTTCTTGGTGCTGATAGCATTTCGGCTTTAGGTGTGGA
>JAHFJF010000063.1 GCA_023245975.1 archaeon | reverse complement strand
CAGAAAGAGATTAACAGGATTTTGGAAGAGTTTCCATCAAAGAAAGAGGCATATCCCGAAAAAGAGCTTTATTATTATGAGATCGGATCTCCTTATGCCCTTAATTCAATGATATCAACCATACTCTCAATGAAAGATAGAAATAAAGCGTTTATTGTCGTCCAGAAAGCTGGCACTCATTATAATATATCTGCACGAAGGCAGGATAATCAAATTGCAATGAATGAGTTATTGGCAAATGCTGTCAAAGGCTTAGAAGATGCTCATGGCGGTGGGCACAGGCCTGCTGCTGGGGGTAAATTCTTGGTTGAGGATAAAGACATTGTTAAGAAGAGATTATTGGGTTTACTATCTTAATTAATTCCGCTTTTCTAGAAAAAACACACTTTTTTTGGAAGCAATTCTTTTAAACTTCGCTCCTAGACTATCGATAATGAAAAACCTAAACAAAATGGGAAGACTTAAATATCTGGTAAGATTAGTCTTACTTGGTATTAAAAAGATGCAAATCGCAATAACCAAAATAAGCTCAAAGGGGCAGATAGTTATTCCACTAGAAATGAGAAAAGACCTGAAAGAAGGCGAAAGGATTGTTATTATTAAGAGCCGAGGGAATCTTTTGCTAAAGCGAGAAAAAGAATTCTCAAAAAAGCTTGCAGAAGATCTTGAATTTGCCAAAAGGACTGAAGAGGCATATAAGAGGTATGAAAAAGGCGAATTTAAGAGTATGGATGCCGATGATTTCTTAAAAGAAATTGAAAAATGGTAACTGCTGATTATAGCCCTCATTTTGAAAAGATTCTTAAAAAGATAAATGATGGATTAATGAAACAAAGGATCAGAAAATATATTGCTAAGATAATTGAATCACCCGAAATTGGAAAACCTATGAAATATTCCCGACATGGGACAAGGGAAGTTTATGTTCTGCCGTTTAGGCTGTCTTATATTTACCTGAAAGAAGAAAATAAAATCATTTTCTTAGATTTATATCATAAAGATAAACAATAATATGGACCAGTCGGGATTTGAACCCGAGGCCCCCGCCTTGCGAAGGCGATGCTCTACCAGGCTGAGCTACTGGCCCGTTCTAATTAAAAGTGGACTGGGCGGGATTCGAACCCGCGGCCCCTCGCATGCCATGCGAATGCTCTACCAGGCTGAGCTACCAGCCCTTGATAGCTACATATTTGGTTCTAGAATTATTTAAATAACTATCCCTTATTCCTCTTCTAGGAATATCCACTTATCAGAGCCTATCATACGATACAAATTAACCTTATGCTTTTTTAGGTCATCTTGCAGGTTCCATAACTTCAAGCTTAAAATGAACTTGTCATGCGTATATATCAGTTCTGTTTCCCTGAATTTTATGTACATATCCCTCCCAAATTGCTCTTTCAGCCTTGCTTCAAAGCCCAGAAGGCTAAGAAAAACATGTTGCGGGTCATCTCCAATATTCCTTAATTGATTCTCAAGATAAGCTATTGGCCTGTCACCATAAAAATATTCCCTCGCCATGAAGGTAGAATGATATAATGCATTCAAATATTGGTCCATAAAGGCAGTTGAGATAATACTTATATAAATATCTTTTCTGATTTAAGGCTACTGCCATTTATTCTTCTGTTTTCTTCTTCAAAGGCTTGCCTGCTTTTTCAAACTCTATAGAACCAGACATTAATTTGTGCAATGTGCTAACCAAATCATCTACCTTTACCCTTATTTGTTTCATTGAATCTCTCTCTCTGATTGTCACATCATTGTCTTTCAATGAGTCGTAATCTATTGTAACTTCAAATTTAGTCCCGATTTCATCTTGCCTGCGATATCTTCTTCCAATAGAGCCAGCATCATCGTAGAATGCTTTGAATTCATTTTTTAATTTATCAAATATTGCTTCTGCCATTTCTGGGATGTTGTCCTTGTTCACCAAAGGGAATACTGCAACATCTATTGGGGTCAACGATGCAGGAAATGAGAAATAGCTTCTTTCCTTGTCTTCAGTATAGAATATATCCATTAATGCATAGACATTTCTATCAATCCCGAAGCTTAATTCCAAAACATGCGGCATGAACTTGTCATTGCCTTCTATGGCTTCTAGATTTTGGCCTGAACCGTTCTGATGGCCCAATAAGTCATGATCTCCCCGATAGTGTAATCCGGCAACTTCCTTGAATCCATTTAATGAATCGAATTTTAGCTCTACATCATAATGTATCTTATTATAGAAAGCCCGTTCCTTGTCTGATAATTCCCTGAATTGAAAACTTTCTTTGGGAATCCGCATCAATTCCAGATAGAACTTTTGCATGATTGCCATATGGTAAATATAAAATTTAGGCAGCTTATTTTTTGTTAATAAGGTATTACAGGATAATTCTTCAGCATCTTTGCCATTTTCTTTCAAGACTTTTATCTTGTAATTCTTTATAGAATCCCAGTCTTTGCATTCTGAAATCTTTGCTGGATTGAAAAATATCTGCAATTCTGCTTGGTTGAATTCCCTTAACCTGAAGAAGCCCTGCCTTGGAGAAATCTCATTCCTATAAACTCTTCCTAGAACTGCCAATCCGAATGGAATCTTCTTTCTTAAAGCTTCATATTCTCTTTTATATGCTAAAAATGGGGATTGCGCTGACTCTGGCCTTAGATACATTACATCATCCCCAGTAGCACCAACTTTCAAGTCGAACATCATATTAAACCATTTTACTGGCATTAATTTACCTTGGCATTTTGGGCAGACTAGCTTGTTATCTATGATTAATTTGGTTAAGGCATCTTCATTCAAGCCTGCTGCATTTGTGTTTAATGCATCCTCAATAAGTTGGTCAGCCCTGAACCTGAAATGGCATTTCTCGCATTCTGTCAAAGGATCGTTAAAGTTTTTTAGATGGCCCGAGCTTTCAAATACTTTTTTTGGCATTATGTTGCAATCGTCAATCTCGAAATAGTTGGGGCTCAATCCCAAGAAATATCTTCTCCATAAGGCTTCCCATTTGTGCTTTAACCTTGTTCCCAAATGGCCGTATGTCCAGAAACCGGCTTTGGAGCTGTAAATCTCTGCTGAAGGATAAAAGAATCCCCTGTTCTGGGCAATGTGCAATATCTCCTCTGACTTGTCCATCCCATGTCTTAAAGTCGGTTATCTTAAAAATGTTTCGTTAAAAATTTAATGGTCTTTAATCACATATGGTGGCACTAGAGGATAGGTATTCTGCAACTCCTCAAGATTTATCATTGGCTTGCTTAACTTTTCATTGTCCTCAGTAGCAATCCTTGGGCATGCTGTGTTAATCCAGCATTCGATTTCAGGAAAATTCTCCAATTCGTTGAAATTTAATGTGTTGCAAATAAAAATGAATGCTTCCTTGCCTTTCATGAAATCTTTATCTTTTGCCCTTAGCGCTAGTGGCAAAACTCCCTGACCCGATTTTGTTGTTACTATAATACCGACTTTCTTTGCTGCAAGGAATTTCAAATAGGCTCCCTTTACTCTTCTTTTTCTTAACTCAACCTCTTCTTTTGTTATTTCTGTTATTTCATTTGTGATGGGGTTGGCGCATAAAACCCTCTTATTTGTGTGCATTGCAACTTCCAATGGATGGAACTTTCCTGAACCAAGATAAAGGAATGCATCTACTTCGTCTTGATGTCTCACTGCTAAAGAAGCATCGCAGCCGAGAACTTGGCCACATATAACTGAGTTTGGGATTCTTTTCTGAACTTCTTGGAGCATATGTATATTCTGTATTGTAGTAATCAAGCCAAGCCTTCCATCAAACTTTACTTTCTTTGCTATAGTAAGTATGTCTTCTGTGCTTTTGGCATGTATGTTTAGGACTTTCATAATGTTTTGGCTTAAGAGGGGGTATATTAAGTTTTTGCTGGTATTTGGTGGTGAATTTGGATAAAATTTAAATATGATGCCGAAATAACTTAATTTTATGGGTATAGAAGAGATAGTAGATGTCCCTTATCTTCCATTTGGAGGCTATGAAAATCCAATACACCTATCTGTAAAGCATTATCTTCTTGAAGTATCTTATAAGAAAGGTGCATTGGAATTACAGAGGCATTTTATTGATGAGAAAGGGATGTCCCAAGGATTTGAAGTAAGCAGGCTGCAATGCTATCCTAAATCAGTTCTTGATGGCTTTGTCCAGAATGAACTTAAAGAGCGTTATGGGATTGAAGATAATGAGAGGTTTATCAAATTTAATGAGGCTACAGTTGAAGAACAAAAGAACATTTTGAGTGTTTTATTATCACATGAAGATTTCAAATATTCCTATCGGCAATTGAAGCAGGGCTATTATCAAAAAATAAGGGCCGTCCAGGTAATAGAAAATGAACCAACCCTCACAAAGGATGAATTTCAGGATTTAATGTTTTGCTATCGGGTACTAAAAGATGCAACTAGCGTCGTGACAAATGATGAAATAAAATTCTATTTGACACAAGCTGATTTATTTGATAAAAGATTGCTTCTTCCTTCTTTTAATTATTCTCAACAAAATCAAGCAAATTAATACTGCAACAAGGCTCCCCAAGAGATCAAAAAAAATATCGCTAAAACTAAAGACCCTCGTTGGAACAAATAACTGATGGATTTCATCTGTTATTCCATACAATGTAGATAACCCAACTGCCAAGAATTTAGCCTTATGGTAATTAATCAATAATCTCAGGAATAATATCGAAAGTAAAGAATACTCTAAAAAATGCTCAATGCTATCATCTAATCCAAACCCTTCATTTAGGTATTTGAAACTCTCATTAGGCAAGGATGATAAATAGAATATCAGTAACATATAAGCTATGACGGGGAACCAATAAACAAAAAATCTCTTTAACTTCATTTCTTCTTGCCTTTTAGAGGTTCAGACACTGCCTTCTCCGAGACTATCGCAGAATTGCCTGATGGGTCTTCAATAACTATTTTCAATTCCATTTCTCCGCATTCAACGTGCCATAATTTTTTTAATATGTTCTTTGCAGTCTTTCTTGCATCGTCATCTTCTGCCAAATCTCTTTCATCCTCAAGTATCTTCTTGAATTTATTTAACAAACCTTCTATGTTAGAGACAAAGCCTATAGAATCTGGGCCTGGTTCCATTGACATCTTTAATTGCGGTATTTTTACTGATGCTTCTGAAGATTTTACTAGCCTAGCA
>JAHFJF010000062.1 GCA_023245975.1 archaeon | reverse complement strand
CCTGCTTTTGTCCCTTAAGCTAACTAATCCTAAAGAATTCGAGAGCCATTGAACTTCGGAATTAACACTAGTATCGGCCGGCTTCCTAACTCTGAGTATTGTTATTTTGCGAAACTCTATAGTGGTCATATGACAGAGAATAAGAAAACAAACATATATATTTATGCTTCCTTATAATATCATCTATGGGAAAAAGAATTCAATATGTAGATGATGATAAAAGTTCGGTAAAACTCCTATTAAAGTTGAGGACTCCTTCTTTGGCCATAGGGCTTCTTTTGGGTATCCTGCTTTCATTCGTCACTTCACGTTTTGAGGAATTATTATCACAAGAAATTAGGATTGCTTTTTTTATTCCATTCATCGTCTACATGGCAGATGCGGTTGGCACTCAAACCGAGAATGTTTATGTAAGGGATTTGAAATCTGGGAAAGCAAGTTTTAAGAAATACTTGGCAAAAGAAGCAGCCTTAGGTGTTATATTAGGTGCAATTTCTAGCCTAGTTGTATTCATAATTACTACATTATGGTTTAATTCATTTAAATTAACACTCGCAATTTCTTTGGCTATGTTCATTGCTATAGCTGTTGCGCCCTTGGTTGCGCTAATAGTTGTTGAGATTTTCCAGCTAGAACATAGTGATCCTGCCGTTGGTTCTGGTCCGATTGCGACTGTAATTCAAGATACATTAAGCATATTGATTTATGGCTTGGTGGCCAGCTTAATCCTTCTGTAAATCTATATAAACATAAACTGCTTGAATTTAATCATGGCAACGCCTGATATTTTCATTGAACTTGGCCTGATAATTTTTCTTGCGGTGTTAATCTCCTCGATTATGAAATTATTAAAGCAGCCGCTAATCATCGGTTATATTCTCGCAGGGATAATTGCCAGCCCTTTATTTTTTGGCTTGATTAGGTCAGCAGATGCGTTTGCCACATTTTCACAGATTGGTGTCGCATTCTTGCTTTTTATTGTCGGAATTAGCTTAAGCCCGAGGGCTTTGCGTGATGTAGGAATTATTTCTTTGTTGATAGGCATCTGCCAGGTTTTGCTTACTGCGATTTTAGGGTTCCTGATTTGCTTGGCGTTGGGTTTTCCATTCTTTGCTTCTTTGTACATTTCAATAGCCTTGACATTCAGCAGTACGATAATAATCATGAAATTATTGTCAGACAAGAATTCTTTGGACACTTTGTACGGTAAGATATCTGTTGGCTTGCTTTTGGTTCAGGACTTTATAGCGATATTGATACTTATTGCGATATCAACTTTCTCTAGCGGTGTTGCATTGCCGAACGTGATTTTGCAATTGGCTGTAAAAGGCGTTGGTTTGACATTGATTATTTTCCTCATAGGCTATTTCTTCTTCCCGCATCTGAAAAAGTTCGTTGGCGATTCCCAGGAATATTTGTTTGTGTTTTCAATTGCTTGGTGCTTGGCGTGCGCGAGCATATTCAGTTATGCAGGATTTTCGATAGAGATTGGGGCATTGCTTGCAGGCGTTGCATTATCTGTATCTCCGTTCCATTACGAAATAAGCTCAAGGGTAAGGCCCCTAAGGGATTTTTTCATCGTCTTGTTTTTCATTTTCCTTGGATCCCAGATGACTCTTGCAGGAGTATCTGACTATTTGGCTCCTGCCATAATTTTGTCATTGTTTGTTTTAGTAATCAAGCCATTGATAGTAATGTTGATAATGGGGATGCTGGGCTATACAAAGAGAAACGGTTTTATGGTTGGAATTACTTCTGCCCAGATAAGTGAATTCTCATTGATTCTTGTTGCCTTGGTTGTCAGGCTGGGGCATCTCGGAAAAGAAATTTTGGCTTTAGTCACGATTGTGGGATTGATAACAATTGCGGGCTCTACTTATATGATACTTTATGCTGATTCTATTTATTCAAGGCTTTCTAGGTATTTGTCTTTTTTTGAAAGGAAAGGGAAGAAGATAGATGAACAAAAGCCAGAAGAGAAGTATGAATACGATGTTGTGTTATGGGGTTATAACAGGATAGGCTTTGATTTGCTTGAATCATTGAAGAAGATGAAAGAGAAATTCTTGGTTATAGACTTCAATCCGAATACAATCATAGAATTGGCTAAGGAAGGGGTTCCGTGCCGGTATGGTGATGCTTCAGACATAGAATTGCTTGAAGAGCTGAATTTTAAAAAGACCAGGATGGTGGTTTCTACAATTCCAGACTTGGATACTAATCTTTCTTTGATGCATACTGTCCGGAAGGTGAATAAGAGATTGATTTTCATTGTTGTTTCTCATGACATCGACGATGCCAAGCAGCTTTACAAGGAAGGCGCGACTTATGTTTTAATGCCGCATTTTTTGGGTGGTAAGCATGTGGCTGATATGATTGAAAGCAATAAGTTCAATACTGAAAAATACTTGAAAGAGAAAGCCGAGCATTTAAAGAATCTTGAATTAAGGAAGAAGAAAGGGCATGAGCATCCTAAAAATATTCGGCATCGCGGTTAAAATATTACTCCCTAATCTTTAAATATTAAATATATAGGAATAATAATATGGTAACAGCTAGACCGATTTTAATCTTAATACTCGCACAGGAAAATGGTTATATCGCTGTGAATAATCAAGAAATAACTCCGCATTTCTTTGCCAGAGAATATTTGGTAGGTTATGGTTGGTATTTTGAGGAACAAGAAGAAAATGTGATGCATCGTTTCGGGTTTGAGCGAGACCCCACTATTCTCAAAAAGATCGTATCTCAACGTAACGAAAAAGCAAAATTCCTTGAGTCACAAGGGGAAGACATTTCGGATTACATCCATGACATTTTTACCTCTGTTGGAAATTATTGTCATAATCCACAAACGGGTGATAAGGGATATTTATTCCGTGTAAACGATGGTCAATTAACGCGTTTGGATAGTCAGGGGATAAAGTATAAATATCTGAATAGAGATTAGAGTAATAACTTCTTTAAGAATTGATGCCACAAATTTAATATCTCGTAAAATCCCAAACTATATAAACAAGTTCTGTTTACCTTAGTCTAATTCGGTTGATTTAACATCAACGAAGGCAAAAAATGCAAGAAAAAAAGCCTAAAAACAGCCAAGAAAAGCCCCATAAAGACCTAAAAACCAATTTAGGAGAGAAAAAAGAAGCAATAAGTCAAGAGGAACAGGCATCCAAAGAAGAGTCAAAAGAGCTAATAGAGCAGCTTCAAAGAATACAAGCAGAATTTGAAAACTATAAAAAAAGAATTGAAAAAGAGAAGCAGGAGATTCTAATCATAGGCAAGGCATCAGTGATAGTCAAGGTATTGGACATAGTAGACAACTTTGAAAGGGCGATAGAATCAACCCAAACAGAGAACAATGAATTGAAGCAGGGTTTGGAAATGATGCTAAAACAGATGCATAAGCTTCTGGAAGAGGAAGGAATCAAAACAATTCAGGCAGAAGGAAAGAAATTTGATCCAAACTTGCATGAAGTAATGTCAGTAAAAGAATCTGAAGTTGACAATGTCATATTAAAAGAATTGCAGAAAGGATACACGCTAAATAACAAGGTGATAAGAACAAGCAAAGTAGTTTTAAGCAAATCGGAGGCAAAATAAAATGGGAAAAGAAAAAATAATTGGAATAGATTTAGGCACGTCAAACTCAGCAGCAGCTGCAATGGAAGCAGGAAGGCCAGTAATAGTTCCATCAGCAGAGGGAGCTTCATTATACGGCAAGGCATTTCCATCAGTGGTAGCATTCACAAAAGACGGCCAATTGCTAGTAGGAGAGCCGGCAAGAAGGCAGGCAATAAGCAATCCTGAAGGGACTGTAATGGCAATAAAAAGAAAGATGGGCACAAAACATAAAGTGCACATACATGGAAAAGATTACACTCCGCAGCAAATATCAGCCTATATCCTGCAAAAGATCAAGAAAGATGCAGAATCATTCTTGGGTGAAACAATATCAAAGGCAGTAATAACAGTGCCAGCTTATTTCGATGATGCGCAAAGGCAGGCAACAAAAGATGCTGGTGCGATTGCCGGATTAGAAGTTGTAAGGATAATCAATGAGCCTACCGCGGCAGCATTATCATACGGTTTTGATAAAGGTAACAAAGAACAAAAGATTTTGGTTTTCGATCTAGGCGGAGGAACATTAGATGTTACAATAATGGAACTAGGTGATGGTGTTTTCGAAGTAAAGTCAACTTCTGGAGACACTCAGCTGGGTGGCACAGACATGGATAATGCTGTGATAAATTATATCACGAAAAAGTTCAAGGACGAAAATAATGTTGACTTGAACGAAGACCCAATGGCAATGCAAAGAGTAAGGGAAGCTGCAGAAAAAGCCAAGATAGAATTATCAACAGTGATGGAGACTGATATTAACCTGCCATTCATTTCAGCGACAAGCTCAGGTCCAAAACACCTCCAAATGAAATTAACAAAAGCCAAGCTTGAAGAATTGGTCGATTCAATAGTTAAAAAATGCAGGAAGCCTGTAGAGCAGGCGATGCATGATGCTGGAGTAAAATCTGACCAAATCAGCAAAATAATTTTAGTCGGCGGCCCAACGAGAATGCCGATAGTGCAAAGATTTGTTGAGGAAGTTACAGGCAAGAAAGTAGAGCGTGGCGTAGATCCTATGGAATGTGTAGCTTTAGGCGCAGCAATCCAGGGCGGAGTATTGGCAGGAGAGGTAAAAGATATTTTACTTTTGGATGTTACTCCATTATCTCTAGGCATAGAAACATTGGGCGGAGTATTCACAAAATTAATAGAAAGAAACACAACTGTCCCGACAAAGAAATCCCAGGTGTTCTCCACTGCAGCTGATATGCAGACTGCTGTTAGCGTAAGAGTATTCCAGGGCGAAAGGCCGATGGCAAATGACAATAAGATATTGGGAAATTTCGACTTGATCGGAATTCCGCCAGCACCGAGGGGCATTCCACAAGTAGAAGTCACTTTTGATATAGACGCTAATGGAATAGTTAATGTCTCAGCGAAAGACTTGGGCACTGGAAAATCTCAGAAGATTACCATTACTGCCAGCTCAAACCTTTCAAAGGAAGATATTGAAAGAATGAAGAAGGAAGCTGAAGAGCATGCAGAAGATGACAACAAGAGAAAGGAATTAGTGGACCTGAAAAACCAGGCTGATACATTGGCATTCTCAACAGAGAAGATGCTTGAAGAATACTCCGCTAAGATTGATGAAAAAACCAAGGCAGATATACAGGATGGCATTAAAAATTTAAAAGAAGCAATGAATGCAGATGATGCGGAAAAAATTAAAAAAGCCATTGAGGACTTGGGAAAGAAAGC
>JAHFJF010000061.1 GCA_023245975.1 archaeon | reverse complement strand
TCAAAGAAGGGGGAAGCACAACTACAACTACGGGAGGAGGAACTACAACAACTGGGGGAGGGGAAACAAAAAAACCTGAAGTAAATAAATTCAACAAAAATTGGCTGTGGCTGCTGCTAATTCCTCTGCTGCTTTTAATGGGATGGGGGGCAAGGAAATGGCGGAGAAAACAAAGAGCGGCAGGCGCCGGACCAGAAGGGGTGAGAGCGGCTGATGAAGCAACTATAGCCCAGATTATTGCAGAAATTGAAGAATACATAAAACTAAAAAAATCTGTACTTGATCTTCTAAGGAAAATTATCGCGACCAAAAAAGAATGGTCTCTTGCCTATTGGGAGATTTATCATAAAATTGTAAGAGATGCAGCTTTCATCCAAGATCCGGATGCAGAAGAGCACAAAAATTTAGTGCTGCAATTCAAAGAGATTACTGACTTGTTGAAACTTGAATTACAATTACAAGATGCGCTAATAAAACTCAGGGAAAAGGAGGAGGAATTAAGCGGCCCTTCAACAAGAGCAAGTCGCTCTCCAACAAAATCATCTAAAATTGTAGAATGGAGCGAGAAGATAAGCAAGGTTTACGCCAAATACCAAGAAACATTCCTGACCCCCTTGCATCAGAGCTGGAACCCTGCGCAAATAGATATACATACTACAGCTCCTGAATGGTATATAGGGGCATTGCAGAAGATATTTGAAACGCTTATTCGCCTTTACGGAAGGGAATTTTTAAGGAGTTTCACAGGAAAAAACAATCTTGAATATTTGATTGGAAGAGAAAATTTAGATAAACTTATCGGGGACAGAGGAATAGTTGAAAAAGTAAAAGATGCAATTCACAGATTCTTCTTCCTTAGCAAAAAAGATGAAGAGATAGAAAGAGCATTGCGAAAATTGACTAATTATGAGTTTATAGTTTCCTGGCTTAAAGAGAGAAAATATGATAAATGGGTTGAGCTGCAGGACAAATTAGGGGAGGGGCACAAAAAATATTTCGAGGAGCAGGAACATGCATTCTTTGAGAATATCCATGCATTTGACCCTGCAACAGGTGATTTGGTTTTTGATCCCATATCAGGCAAAGTTGTTTTCGAGAGCAAAGGAACTCTAATGCCTTTGGTAAACAAGCAGATAAGATATCTCCAATACATAGTTGCATGGTTAAAATTCCTTGAAAGCAATAAAAGATCTTTCACTTCATTGCAGGAATTGAATGTTGCATTGCAGGACCCGGCTGACCAAAATAAACCAGTTACACAAAGCAAATGGAATGATGTCGATCCTGATTATTATACAGATTCAAGAAATAATGCGAGAATAGCGCCTGCCGCCTTTGCAAGTTTACCAGATGATGAAAAACCGCATTATTGGAGAGGATACACTTTAGACAGGCAGCCGATTAAAATATTTACCAACTTTGCTGAAGGATTGCCTCCGTTTAAGGTTGCATGCTATGTTGATAACGTAAAAAAAGCTGAGTTGACAGCCACGCAGAAATATGCCATTGAGCCAGTTGTAAGATTCTACACAATCCCAATAATGGGAGGCCATCCGACTGGCGTGTTTGAGATTGGGCCATTAACACCTGGCCAACATACTATTTCAGTTATTGCAATAAGTCCTAAAGACACTTACAGAAGAGCATCAAAGAGAACGATTGAGGTTGATTATACTGGAACTGTTACTCCGCCGCCTCCGCCGCCTGGCACAACAAACAGGATTTTAATTTTGAAGCCAACAAACAGCACCCCTAATGTTCCTTTGCAAAATAATGAAATAAAGATTTTAGGCAACGGCCATACTTTTAGAAATCCATTAACATTAGGAAAGGGGGATATTGACGGAATTAACAATAACATTAGAATAATTGACACTGCAATTGGGCCTGCTAACCAGAATGCCACACAAATAAGAGTAATAATGGCACGCGATGGAAGATTCAGCTTAGTTAAGGTTTTCAATGGAACCAGATTTTCAATAACTGATAACACGGGCATCGGAGTACCGCCAATATTAGGCGACGGTATTTACACTATTAATATAAACGAATATGAATTTTCAGCAGAAGTGCGAGATTTTGCTCCGGGAGATGCTGAGACTGCATTCCCTGTGGAACTTAGATTGGGAGGGACACCACCGCCACCTGGAACTTATAGGTTATCATATAAAATTTATCATCACAAATGGATTAAAGAAATTGATCCTTCTAATGTTCCCGTTAGAGATGTAATCGGAATTTTAGCATCCATTAAAGATGCTAATGGAAAAAGAATTAGGGGTTTTGCAGGAAAAGTTAAGATAAAATGCAAAGCTGACAGAAAAAATGATGCAACTCTGCTTGAGCTAAAAGACGGCATTGTAGTTCCAGCAAATTATCTTGAACTTCCCATTAATGATGAAGGGCATTGCATGTTTAATTATATGGTTGGCAAAAAAGTTGCAGAACATGCAATTGAATTGGAGGTAATCAAGTCTGATCCGTCAATTATTATCGCACAGCGTGTTGTGAAATTCACCATTAAAACAAGAGAAAGGGTCAATATTAGCAAAGGCCCAGCAATTGGGATTTTAAGAGAAATTGATGCACGCCAAGCTTTCCGCGAATTAGTTCCACATATTCCAATATCCAGACATTATCCTGATGTAAGAGATATGCACAATAAATTAGGATACCATATAACCAAAAATGGTGGGTCGCTGGTTATGTTCGAATGGGAGCATGTTGAAGTTTGGGATAATAAAAAAATAATTGTAAATGGGGGTTTTATACATACTGGTGATAAAAAAGAAGGATTTAGGGAAATACAGCCATGGGAATATGTTGAACTCAAAACAGTTATATCTAGAAAAAGCGTAGTTTCAGAAAAGTTATCGGACCTAGATAAAGAAGGAAAGTCAAACGGTGAATCAAAAGCAAATAATAGTGAAAGTTCTTTATTTGAAAGAGAAGGTGGCGAGGACTCTGGTGGAAGTGAGCGATCAGTATTTGAAGGAGAAGATGGGGGGCCGTCAACTGGAGAACAAGAAGGAAATGGCAGAGGACCTTCGCCAATTGAAATAGATAGTGGAATTCCACAGCCGTCCCCATTTGACAGACAAGTTTGGAGCTATAAATTATTCATGCTATTGAATCTATTAAAATTCGAGTGCGAGGAAGGAGGTGTTGTACATATAAAGCTTGTGTATGTAAGACTTGCAAGGTTCTTTGCCACTAAGGGCATTTTATTGATGTCTTCTTTGACTGCGTCAGAAATAGCTGATGATAAATGGACTATGTATAGAACCTTGATTAACACAACAATGTACAAAAAGTGGAAGCTGCCTTATTATATTCCATATACTATTCTTGGATCAGACGTCTTAAAAAATCCTGAATTATTAAATGGTGTTGAAAAAAGAGTACTTGATAAATTCAGAAATGATGCTAATTGGAATGGAGAGAAATTTGTTGTTAAATACAGATGGGGGTCAATGGGTGAAGGCATTGACTTCTTTAAAGATCAGGAATCTTGTTTACAACACCTAAGAAGCCGCCGCAATCCTTCTAGCTATATAGTTCAGGAATATATAGTAATGAAGAACAACCAAGGATTTGCCCATGATTATAGAGTCTTAGTTTCGGGAAGGAAAATGGTGTGGGCTTATGAAAGGATTGCAAATAATACAAAAACCAATCTTGCAAATATAAGCCAAGGCGGAAAATCCAAAGTACTTGCCCCTAAAGATTACAAAGAATTAGAGGGAGTAATTAATAGATATGTAGTTAATCATGTCCTAAGTGCTAACTTACACTTAGCAGATTTATTAAGTTTGGTAAGAAATTATGTTATGTCACAAGGTGGCTGGTCAGCCATCCGAGCAAGCCAAGCTCTTTACGCAGAAGTAAGGGAACTGGCACTTAAGTTCAAGACAGTTTACCAAAGTGCATGGGAGTTTTTTGCGGTTGATATTTCTACATCCGTCTGGAATAATAAAAGCCATTATGTTTTCATTGAATTAAATATTTCTCCGGGCATGAAAGGAGTTTATGCAAATGGCATGATGGATGATTTAATGTCAAATATTGCTAAGAATTTGTTAGATTACAGCAAAGGATATGGATACACTCCTCCGCCACCTAATATAGTAGTAGAAGAGAAAGAAGAGCCACCTCTAGAGGAGAAGCCAACTATAGTGTTCTTAGCCGATATAAATGATAAAAAAACAGATGTCTTGCAAAAAATAGCCAGACCGGATGTAAGAAGATACATGAAACTATCTGAAAGATATGAAGGAGCTAATATTGTATGTGCAAATTGGGACGGCCTAAGAATAATAGATGGTGTTCTGATTGTCAAGAAAGGCATAATCAAAAATAGAAATTCCAGCAAAATAGTTTTTGCGGTGCAAGAATTGGGCATCCCTGTAGATTACGTATTCAGAAAAGTGTACAAGAGATCATTATTTGAGGGTGCAAAAAAGGCAGAATATAAGATAGATAAAAACGATGAAGCATACAAATCACTCATAGCAGGAGGCGTAAAGCCTGCTGAGAATGCTTGGGAGATGTCTGTTAATATAACAAGATGGTTTGAGAAGCAAGGCGGGCCAACACTTATAACTCCAACCTTAATGAAAATAGTTTCTTCAAAAGTAAATACAGAAGACGCTTTTAGAAGCCATTATTCCAGATTTAATATCAATGTTTTGCGACCTGTAACTTATACCCCTTCAACAATACAAGAGATAATAGACTCGTTGATTGAACTTAAAAGGAAAGGATACAAAGGAGCTATTGTCAAACCTACTGGAGAACAACACAGTAGAGGAGTATTCTTTATTAATTTGTCAAGGTCGGAAGAAGATGTTCGAATTAAAACGCAAAGAAATTTAACGGCTGAAATCAGAAAAGATATCTCTCAAGGAAAAAGAGTTGTTGTTCAGAATTTAGTAGAGAATCTTTATTTAATTGACGGCAGAAAAGCAATGTTCAGAACTATTATAACTCCTGTTGTCAAGAATAATGAAGTAGTTGATGTCTATCATATAGCCAGCCATAGCAGGCTTGGTGGAACAACTTACAAGAATGATCCGGAAGATGCCAAGAGCGAATTGCCTTCGGATAATTTTTCTGCCCAAGGTGATAATAATATTTTGCTCATCGATTACCTGAAAAGCAAGGGTGAAGATTACATAGGGGTCGACAGGCGTATTAAAGAGCAGGCATTAAATGCGCTAAGGGCTGCTTTTGAATATGCTAAGCAAACAGGGGAAAGATATCCGGCATTTGATATAGCTCCATTCGATTTTATATTAGGCAAAGATGACATGGGACAAATAATACCTTACACAATTGAAATA
>JAHFJF010000060.1 GCA_023245975.1 archaeon | reverse complement strand
ACCCTTATTTTCTTTCCTTTCTTTTTTGCCTCGTAAACCGGGGCCAATGCAGTGCCGTAATCAACAAAGGCCAACCATCCTGCATTGCAATGCGTCAAAATTGTAATTGTGTCTTTATCTTTTGTCCAATTTAATTTCTTGATTAAGGGCTCACCCAGTTCTCCAATTTTTTTGCAAGCCTTAGCATCGTCATCTGCGATTCTTCTTGCTTCCAGTTGTGCTCTTTTCGCCAACTCTCCTAAATTTAGAGCATCAAAAGATTTAATTGCATTTTTTACCCTGTCAACTGCATAGAAAAGGTTCTGGGCAGTAGGCCTTGTCTTCTTTATCATTTCTTCATGCTCATTTATGTATAACCAAAAATCAAACCTGTCTTTAAGCAATGATGCTTCAATTGCTGCCTGGGCCATTGCATAGCCTGCCGCTGCACCTATTGCACCTGCACCTCTTACTGTCATATCCTTTATTGCCTTGCATGTCTCTAGGCAGGTATTTGCGTCAAAAATAGAGAATTCATGTGGCAACAGCTTTTGGTTTATCATACTGACTGTTGACAATTCCATCCAAATTGTACGACAATGGCTATCATAATCCATTCCATCAATTTTGAATTTTACATTCATACATGCTAGAAATCTTGGTTTAACTTATTAATTTAACTAAAAAGAAAAAAAGACTATAGAATTGCTGGAATCACTGGTCTTGTGACGGCATCTGACTTGGCAATTCCCGGAGGACTCGTACATCTTCCAAAGCCAGCGCAAACAAGTCCAGCTCTGCAACGAACCTCCCTCTCTACTAATCCAGTAGTTCTGCTACAGCTATAGACCAAAGCATTCCCTTCATTAAAGCAAGTATTTGTAAGTGTTTTTTTGATCGCTCTCTGTTCATAGACAGGCACATCTTCGAAAAAGCCACTCGCATTTGTGACATCTTCATAGTGCACATTATTTACATATCTTGTCAATTCTGCCCCTTTACCATTAGTGAGATTAGTACATCTCCATGCAAGATTTGCACTCGTTACAACACATTTACCGAGACGGCAAGAGGTGTTGAACAATTCTTCAATACTGCAATCAACATCAGCTGCGCATTCGCCACCGACTTCCATAGCATCCGAGGCACCACCAACTGGACCACTCGGTCCAGAAGCTCCCCTTTTGAATGAAAATCCTTCTTTAGTAACATATACTGTCCATATTCCATCTGCTATTGACACCTTCTCATTATTTGTCAGACCCACAGTCTTAGAGAATGTTACCGTAACTGTGCCATCTGCATTCTTGTTTGCCGTTGCAGTAAACCCATTAGGCAATTCCTTTGGCTTTCCGAACTGCAAGAATAATGGTACATTCTTTCCAGTATTCAAGGTAATCCTAAGGCTCTTTGGCTTGTTTGTAATTCCAGTTGTCGCGGCACCAGTTAATTGATTCGTTGGAGGTTGTGGTTGAGGGCGATTTGTTATTCCAGTAGCTCCTCTTGAGAATGTCACTCCGCCTGGTGAGATTAATCTTGAACTCACAGAAGCAGTCCATGTACCATCGTCAAATTTAACTTTTTGATTGTTAGTTACGGTTAATTTACTAGTAAATGTTACTGTAGCAGTCTTTGTAGCAGAATTATAAGTTGATTTTGCTGTTACGCCATTAGGAAGGTTTGTGATTGTATCATGCTTTAGTACCGTTGATGGAAAAACAATACCTTTGAATGTAGCAACTGTAGAACCAACTGTTGCCACATTGGCTGATTGTGGGTAAACCTGCGCACCAGTAACCCTGTTCTGCCCGAAAAGAAACTCAAGCCACCCAGCACTTGCAAATGCTGAAAGTGCTAATGTCATAACAAGAAAAACTATTATTGTCTTTTTCATTCATGCACCACTCTTAATCTATTTATTACGTATGTCTGGCTTTAAATCATTTTCTATGCTCAAAAATATTAATTATAAATGGGCCCGACGTGATTTGAACACGCGACCTCTCGATCTCTGAGCATTAAAAGCCATATCAGTCGAGTGCTCTAGCCAGGCTAAGCTACGGGCCCGTATGACGCAATAAAGTCCAATTCTTTATAAAACTTTCTTGGAGCCATAAATCATATAAATCGGCTGCAAAACCCACCTAGTATGCTACCAAGCCTATCAGAGAACACAGCAAAGACGCCATATAAAACAAATGAAGAATATTATGAACAGAATGAACAACTATTCCACCAGCTTTACCGCAGCAAGATTGAACTTAAAAAGATTGATAAAAGATTGAAAGAAAAGAAGCACCAGAAAAAATCCCCTGCTTTATTATTGCAAGAAAAAAAAGAAGAATATAATACTTTCATAAATATACGCAATGAAATAGTATCGTCAAATATGGGGCTTGTAAGGGCAGAAGCATTAAGAATGCATCATTCAAATAATGGTGATTTTGACACTTATATGCAGGACGGAACTTTAGGGCTAATCCATGCTGCGGAAATTTATGACATTTCACGGGGAACAAAATTTGCAACCTGCGCACGATGGTGGATATGGAATTCTATGGTTCGACAGTACTACGACACTGGGAGCACTGTAAAGGTTCATAGAAAAATGAGCAAATTCAGGCAAAGGCTTCCTGAAAACGCCAGTCATGAAGAATATTATAAAGTGGCATCCAAAATTGGCATAACAAAAAATCACGCAACACATTTATTGCCATACGTCGCAGGACTCAGATCCCTAGATGAATTTGTAAGAGAAGATTCCCAATGCACATTAGGTGAGACATTATCTGACCAATCTTCAAATCCTGAAGAATTACTTGCTTCGAAAGAAGAAATAGAATCTTGTCCTAGATTTATAGATGAAGCAGATTTGTCTAAAATGCAAAAAGCTGTCCTGCTAGAATTGTATGGAATTACAGACAATACGCACCTGGTTAAAAAATCCACCCAAAAAAGAATTACGAAACGCAGAAAAAGACTATTAGAGTTAAGCCTTAACGATGCAGCCGAAATAATGTACAAGATGGGCCTTACAGAAAACAGGCTTTGCCGTGAGAGAATAAGGCAGATTGAGAAAAGGGCAATAGAAAAAATACGGGATGCCTTGCCTAAAGATTTATTCTATTCTTTTTAAAATAAAAGGCGCCCTGGACAGGACTTGAACCTGTGACCCCATGGTTAACAGCCATGTGCTCTACCGACTGAGCTACCAGGGCAAAATTCTAATTTGGGAGTGCCAATCGCTTTAAAAAACTTTCTGAGATGCCAAGAAACAATTAAATACTAGTTATATCTCTGGAATGAGATGCTTCAAGCGGTGATATTTGATTTCGATGGAACTATTGCTCCTACTTCTTATCGCCAGGAAAAATGGTTCAAATTCTACTCAGACATTCATAGAAAAGAATGGCCTTTCAAGGATTTTGAGGAGTTTATGGTATTCTATAATCATCAATGCTGTCTAAATGGTGGTGTCCAGAATGTTTACGATAAATTGGAGTTGCCCTGCAACATGAAAGACAGGAACCATCCCGTATGGCCGGCATACTTAGAATTTAACAAGAACAATCCTACAGGATTATATGAAGGAATGAAAGATACAATAGAGCAGATATGGGAGTTGGGACAACTGACAAAAGACCCAAAAAGAAACAGGAGATTAAGGCTTGGTATTAACACTACAAATTCATGGGGCTCTATTTGCAAAGATTTGAAAGAACAGGATGTATTGAAATATTTCGATTCTTTCGTCACAGAAGAGACATTAAGGCAGTATCAGGGGGCAGGAGATTCTGAGCCATTGAAGAAGCCGGCAAAAGTTTCATTAGCATTAATTCTTGGCCTTATGGGCAGTGAAGGGAGCCATGTATTACATGTGGGTGATACGCATAATGATTTATTGGCCTCGCAAAAAGTAATTAAGCTAAATCCATTGAAGCCAGAGACATTGATTACTGTTGGAGCCTGCTATGGCTATGAAGGAAGAGAAAAATTAGAGAAAGGCTCTGAAACACATGAAGGAGAACATGTTTATTTCGACTATTTGATTGATACTCCATCAGAACTGGTTGATTTAGTCAAGAAATATTTGGAATAATTCTTAGGCAAAAGTAATATTAAGGCAGCCGCCATCTATCTGTTTAGATGAAATGGAGGCTTATTGAATTACATGAAAAAGATGCTTATTTCAATACTGCGATAGATGAAATCATATCAGAATTCGTAAGCGAAGGAAAGTCCCCTCCAACAATTCGGTTCTGGAAATCAGAGCCTGCTGTTTCTATAAGCTACAAGCAAAACCTGCATAAGGATGTCGACGTCGAAAAATGCAAATTAAGAAATCATGGTATTGTCAGAAGAAATTCCGGTGGTAGGGCAGACCTAATATCGGAAGGCGATATCTGCTACAGCGTATTCATACCTTCAAGCTACCTTGAGCATAACCATATGGATATAATCAAGAACTATGATCTAGTAGGCAAGAAGGTCTCTAAAGCATTAAAATCTTTGGGCATTGCTGCAGAATTGAAGAATAAATGCGACATTATAGTAACAAAAGGAATAGAAGGTAAAGTTGGGAATCTCGCGCAGTTCATAAAAAAGAATGTTGTTGTAATACACGGAAAAGTAAGACATTCTATAGAACCATATATGATGCTCTCATTATTTTATTGCACGTCCTGCAATGACAAGCACCTTCTTAGCGAGCATTACACAGAACTTTCAAAATCAATAAAATCCGTTAAAGATTATTCAAATGTGAGCGAGAATGATTTGTACATTCGTATTAGAAACGCGTTGACTGATGGGCTGGATTATGATGTGGGCTATTACAATCCTGAAGAATTATTTGCGGTGAAAAGGCTCATCTCAGAAAAACATAAAAGCCAAGAATGGATTAATGGAACTGGCAAAGAGCCGTCACGCGGATGCTGTGATGAATATTGGGACTTGACATCAAAAGTAACGAAAAAATCTTAATATAAAAAAGAGGGATTATGGCTGAAAGAACTATTGCTAAATTTGAAGTAAAGTACCTGCAGATTCTTGATGAAAATGGAAATTGCGACAAGAAACTAGAGCCTAAATTATCAAAAGAAGAACTTCTTGGGTTGTATAAGATAATGATTCTAACAAAAACTCTAGATGACATGTCATTATCACTTCAAAGAGAAGGAAGGATGGGAACTTATGCCTCAACGAAAGGGCAGGAAGCCCAAGTTGCCATAGGATTTGTGATGCAAAAGCAGGATTGGCTATTCCCATCATTCAGGGAGCATGGCGTTTTTCTTGCAAGAGGTATCCCAGTCAAACTGATTTTGCTTTATTTCATGGGCAGCGAAGAAGGAAACAAAATGCCGCAAGGAAATAACACATTGCCAGTGTACGT
>JAHFJF010000059.1 GCA_023245975.1 archaeon | reverse complement strand
AAATTAGCTCTGCAATATTTGGAATGAGAATCTGTATTAGTCCTAATTGTTCCCTGAAAGTAAAAAGGGCAATTATTCCATTAATCAGGAAGATTGTCATGTAAGTATATGCAACTAGAGGTGCCCAATTTTTTCTTGTCCAAAGTCCAAATAAAAAAGTTGCTGGTGCGAGGACATCCAGAACCATTACCATAAGACTTGCAGATATACCATAGATGTATAGACCAAAAAATGGCAAACCTAATTCATATCTTTGTTGGATTGCAAAGAGTGAGCCAATAACCCATAAAATTAATATAACAAATAATATTTTTAATGATAGCGGAATAGGTTTCCAACCTGTGTTTTTATTTGATTCTTTCATTTTCATTTTTTTGCCTATGTTTTAGGCAACGTCAAAACGTGCCTTATTTTCAACCATCCACTTTTGTTGATGCTTCTTCTGATCCTTCTTAGTCATCTTGCCAGTGTTTTTCATTACATCTGCATGAGCTTTCATGTAATGAGGCATAAGTGCCTTCATCCATTCTTCGAAATTTTCGCCTTTGGCTTCATGGTCACATAAATCGCATTTAAGAGTTTTCATTTTTATTTATCCTTTTACATTAATTATTCAAATTATATAAACTTTCCTAAAAATTAAGTGACGTTTACTTTACAGCTCACTAAAAGGTTATCTTTTTAAACTACCCTTATCCATCAAAGACTTATGTGCGGCATATTAGGTATATTCAATTCAGAGAAATCTGCAGAGAAAGCCAAGAAAGCATTAGAGATAATGCAAAACAGAGGTAGGGATAACTATGGATTTTGGGCAGATGGAAATACGGGAAATTCTGATAAATTATCAGGCCTAGATATCAAAGATGGCAATATAATAGCACATTGCTTACATTCGGTGGTTGGATTTGTAAAGCAGCCAATAAATGGAAGAGGCATTTTGGTAACAAATTGCGAATTATATAACTGGAAAGAACTATCCAAAGAATATGAACTAGAAGCAGAAAATGATGCAGAATTATTCTTAATGCTAATTGAAGATATCGGATTTACAAAAGCAATTGAAAGATTATCAGGAGACTATGCCGTTGCATATTTTGATGGAAAAAAAGTATTCCTGGCAAGGGATTTGTTAGGAGTAAAACCATTATGGTATTCTTGCGAGAATGGATTTTCATTTGCTTCTGAGAAAAAATCATTATATTTTGCTAATACTGTAAGAGAGCTCAATCCTAGGGAAGTTATATGCTACGACGTTAAAAGCAAGATAACAGAAAGGCTAAACAGGGAATTCCTCAAAGTAAAAGAAGCCAATGATAAAGAAATAGAAGAAAGACTAATTGAATCGGTAAAAATAAGGCTGCCTGAACAAAAGTTTGGAATATTATTCTCTGGAGGATTAGATTCTGCTTTAGTTGCTAAAATATGCAAGGATTTGAAAGGAGATTTTACATGCTATACTGCAGCTTTCTCTGAGAATTCTCCTGACATCGTAAATGCTAAAAAAGCAGCTGAGCTTCTTGGCGTTAAACTCAAATACCAGGTAATAACCAAAGATGAAGCTGAAGAATTATTGCGGATTGTCGTGCCATTAATAGAAGATTCTAATGTTTCTAAAGTAGGAGTTGCAATGACATTGTTTGCTGCCTGCAAATTAGCTTCAGAAGACAAGATAAAAGTAATCTTTTCTGGTTCAGGCGCAGATGAATTATTCTCTGGCTATCATAGGCATAAAACGGCAACTGACCTGAAAAAAGACATTTACTCTGATTTATTAAAAGTCTATGAAAAAAATACCTACAGGGATGATGTCGTTGCAATGGCAAATAATCTAGAAGTTAGGGTGCCTTTCCTTGACAAAGAATTGGCAGAGTTAGCCTTGGGAGCTTTGCATTCTGAGCCTGGAAGCAAAGCATTGTTAAGAAAGATAGCAAAAGAGTTGGGAATGCCAGAAGAGATCATAACATTGCCCAAAAAAGCTGCGCAATACGGCAGCTATTCTGACAAGATGATTGCACATTTAGCTGGCAAGAAAAGCAAATCCGCCTACCTAAACCAGTTCCTTGGCAAGCCGATAATGAAACTCGGAGTTTTGTTCAGCTCAGGGAAAGACAGCTGCTATTCTACTCTGATAATAAAAAGGCAGAATTATGAAATATCCTGCTTAATCACTATGAAAAGCAATAATCCTGATTCTTATATGTTCCATACCCCAAATGTCAACTTGGCAAGATTGCAGGCTGAAGCTATGGAAGTTCCGCTTATAGAATTTGAAACTGCTGGAGAAAAAGACAATGAGTTGGATGATTTAGAAGCAGCTATAAAGAAGGCAGTTGAACTATATGGAATACATGGCATTGTAACAGGAGCATTGTATTCTAACTATCAGCGAGAAAGGATAGAAAAGATATGTGATTCCTTAGGCTTGAAGATATTCTCACCGTTATGGCATATTGATCAAGAGACTTTGATGAGGAATTTGCTTAAGCAAAAATTTAGGTTTATTTTATCCAGCATTGCTGCTGATGGCTTAGATAAAACCTGGCTTGGAAGGGAGATTACTTCTAAAGATATTGATAAATTAGCTGAATTGAATAAAAAAACTGGGATGAATATTGCTGGCGAGGGTGGGGAATTTGAGAGTTTAGTGTTGGATTGCCCGCTATTTAATAGAAAAATAGAAATTTTAGACTCTAAAATAGAATGCAGTTCTGAAAATTCTTGCAGGTTTATTGTTAATGAAGCAAAGTTAGTTAATAATCATTAATGGAAGACATGCCAAGGCTTGCGCTGGGACAATATCCTAATTATAGAGAGATTAAAAATAATTGATTGTTTATATGCCTAAGCAACTTAACTCTTGAAACTATAAATCTGTGCTGGCCTATGGGGTCCCTCTCTTTTTGTTCTTGAGATTTTCTTCAAAATATTCATTTCCAATATCTTTTTTCTGAAATTTCTTTTATCTAGATTTTGATTCAGTATTATCTCGTATGCTCTCTGTAATTCAGTTAAAGTAAATTCCTTCGGCATTAAGGCTGCAGCAAAATCGCTCGTCCAAATATCATTCCTTAATCTTTCCAAAGCGAAATTAATTATACTTTTATGGTCAAAACCCATTGGGGGCAAACTGTGTACCGATTCGAACAATAGCTTATTCCCTTCCTGCCTCTTTATTTTTTCAAAATCTACCAAAGCGAAATAGACTATAGAGATTGTCCTTATTCTTGTATCCCTCTCCAAATCCTGCCCAAAGGTGTATAATTGTTCCAGGAGAATATCTGATTGATCTATGTTTCCTTTAATTTCCAATGCTTTTTTTGCAGTATCTTCTATCTTCTCATCATATCTTACAAATCTTCCTGGCAATGCATGTTTTCCATGATAAGGTTCGTCTTCTCTTTTTATCAAACCAACCTTCAAATCGTTATTTATTATTGCGAACAGAACAACATCTACAGCGATTCCTGGCCTCTCATACTTAAAGATAACATCTTTCATAATCATTAATACTTTACTCTAAACTTTTAAATATTCCTTTCTTTGTTCTAAAGAGTATAACTTTTCTGCTACTGCTTTTAATCTCTCAAACTCTTTTAACTCTTTTACCCATTCTTCTGGAAATATCATCCCATTTTTTGCACCGCATAATGTACCATAAATCGCACCAGTAGTGTCGCAGTCTCCGCCATAATTTACTGTTTCAATTAGACCAGTTATAGGATCATTCCAAAATTTCTGGAACATGAATAATGTGAAAGGATACGAGCTTAAGACATTGCTGGAGCTTCCAAGATAATTATGTGCCTCATCGCAAGAAACATCTTTGTTATCTCTTACCCATATTAATCTAGAAGTTAAATCGCCCATGTAATACCCATTAAATTCTTTTCTTAATGGCTTCTCATACTTTAGACAAACTTTAGGCATCATGTCCACAAAATTTTCTTTTGATATGTCATGCAATAAAGCAAATATAGAATGAGCTTGCATAACCCCGCTTGCTATTGATCTTGTATCCAAATGGGTCATCTTACTTACAAGTTCTGCAAAATGCATTCCGTAATCGTATAAACCAGTTACGTCCATAAACAATCCTATCGGAGACATCTTCATTGCCGGGCCATTACCAGGACCGCCTATAACTCCTGATTCCAAAGGAGAAATTCCAGATTTTAGGTTGTTTATCGCATCTTTTGTTGTGCAGCCAAATCCTTTAACTACAGATTTTTCAAGACAGCTATCATATTCTTTGATGTGTTTCCTGGCAATATCTACAAGATTTATTCTCCCTGTTTCAACTATGGATTCTGCCAAAGCCAAAGTCAATGCCGTATCATCAGTATAATCCCCTTTTGACAGGCCCTTTAAGTAATACTTCAATTTTCCAAACTCATCTTCTTTAATCAAATTACCATCTTCATCAAAAACTTTAACAGGTTCAATTGGCTTTTTAATTTCTCCGACATATTTCTTAATCTGCTCTCTTTTCCAGCCTTCAACCGGCATCCCCAATGTGTCGCCTAAAGCACAACCAACCAATGTTGCAATGTATCTTTCTTTCATACTATTCATCTTGTATATTTCTCCGCTCTGTTTCAGAATCTCTTTCAGCATCGTTGCCTGTTGATAATGTCTGCTGCCCAAATTCTTTTCTTAATCTTTCTACTAATCTTTTACCTTCAAGATATGGAATAATTACTTCTGGCACCAGAGTTTTCCACTCATCTCCCTTGACCATTTCAATTCTAACTTGAGTTGCATTTAATTTACTTTGTTTATCTTTAGAAACATAATCTTCAGGGGCTTTAATAGTGTAATCCTCTTTTAATAATTTCGCAACATAATCATTACCAGTTATGAAAAAGTCCAATTCACCGAATAATTCTTTAACTACAGACTTCCATTTCTGCCCATCGCTATATTCAGGGATATGGCCAAAATCTGGAACTCCAACAAAACTATAATTAGAAAATCTCTGTCTAAGAAAAATATCTATCATCTCTTTTGATTCTTGTGCAGTAAAAGGATTCCGAATGTTATATCTATTAGAACTTCCTAATCCTATTATTACCTCATCAGCTCTAGAACATAATTCTTCCAAAGTCGCAGCTGCTCCAATATGTAATGGCTTGAATCTTCCAATAAATCCAACTTTCCCTAAATCTTTTACCTTTATCCCACGATGCTTGAAATACTCTTCCAAGATAGTTCCGTGATCAAATGCCAATCTCTTCTCTAAAATCAATTGCCTTACTTCATCTATAGAGTATATTTTTGCTCCTGCAGCATCATCTCCTGCCTGCAATTTCCCTCTCCCTTTAGCAATATATGTATTGCTTATTACATGCTTCCTTAAGTCCCTACACGGAG
>JAHFJF010000058.1 GCA_023245975.1 archaeon | reverse complement strand
CATAAATATCCGGAAATTAAGTTAATTAATTTTGACAAGTTAACTTACTGTGGTAACCTAGATAATCTTAATGGCGTAGAGAATCATCCTAACTACCTGTTTGTAAAAGGAGATATCTGCAATCAGGAAGAAGTAATCGCTGCCATGAAAGATGTTGATGCAGTGATTCATTTTGCTGCTGAGAGCCATGTTGACAATTCAATTAAAGATCCATTCGTATTCACAAGAACTAATGTCCTAGGCACCCATACATTGCTCGAAGCGGCTCATAAGTGCAATGTTAAAAGATTCATGCATATATCTACGGATGAGGTATATGGCAGTATTCTTGATGGTTCTTTCAAGGAAACGGACAATCTGAATCCAAGCTCGCCATATTCAGCTTCAAAAGGATCAGCAGAACTGATTGCAAGGGGCTTTTTTAATACTTTCAAATTGCCTTTAGTCATGGTTCGTTGCTCAAACGTTTTCGGCCCGCGTCAATACCCGGAGAAGTTAATCCCTCTTTTTGTGACAAATCTCATTGAAGGCAAGAAGGTCCCTTTAATGGGAGATGGTATGAATGTGCGTAGTTGGATATACACATTAGATGCCTGCAGCGCAATAGATTTCGTGTTCCATAATGGTGCTCTTGGAGAAGTTTACAACATCCCTGGGATATATGAATTGCCAAACTTGGAAGTAACTAGAAAAATATTCTCTATCCTGAGTAAAGATGAATCTTCAATCCAGTGGGTTCCTGACAGGCTAGCCCATGACAGAAGATATTCAGTTGACGGCACTAAGCTATCCAATCTTGGCTGGAGACAGTCGTACAGTTTCGATAATGCATTTGAAGAGACAGTGAAATGGTATATGGATAATGAATCATGGTGGAAAAAACTAAAAAGATAATTACCAGCTTCCTAAGACACATCTCGCCAATGAATTGACCATATTATCCATTTTAAGGAATTTCTTAACTTGTGGCAATGTCAGCCATATGTAATCATCGGTAACAGGCACCTGTTCATTCTCGTCTACTTCTACTATCATGCATCTGTTTGTCTTCATATAGAACCTGCCACCGTCTTCTACTTGGACTACAGAGACTTTTACTTTGCCCTTGCCCCCATCTTCGAAATATTCAGCAAACTTTGGCTTTTTACCGCCATGTGCTTGTTTAAGGTTGCTTTCGGTAGCCTGCAATGTAGGTGATAATTGCAGATTGACAAGATTTCCTGGCTCATATTTGGCACAAAACAAGTAATGCATAATTCCATTTCTTTTTTGGCAGATTATTCCTAGGATTCCACATTCATTCTGTTTTATCATTGGCTGCGTCCATGACAAAACTTCTCTTCCAGTAGCCCCTTCTACTTTGACTCCGACAACTGAAAAGAATTTACCTGATTCATGTTTTATATCCCCTGTTTCTGAATCAATATGCCATTTATCAAGGTTTTTTACACCAATCTCTTGTGCTTTTACCCCATATGCCTTCCGTTTTTCTTCTAACCATGCTAAAGCAGCTGTAATATTATCATTTCCTTGTGCTTCAAGAGTTTCTGATAATCTTTCTAATGCTTCGTTTACTTCTTCATTAATTTTATATCCTTTTTCTTGTAAAAAGTTCAATAATTTCTCTTTCATTGTTTTACTCCTTTAGCATAGACTTCCTTGATGAAATACTGGGGTTTGTGATTGATATTAAGGAAGATTCTGCCCAAGTATTCTCCGATTATCCCTAATACAAATAATGTAACTCCAAAAAAGAATGTTACTAATATTGCCATTGAAGTCCAACCGCTAACTGGCACTTCGAAAAGAGACCAGTAAAAAAAGAAATAAAAAGCTAACGCAATGCTTAAGAAAGAAAAGGCAAATCCTAAAATGCTTGCTAGCCTCAATGGCCATAATGTATAATTGAATATCATATTTATCATATACCCAAAGAGTTTCTTGAAAGAATAATTTGATTTTCCGATGGTTCTTGGATGGTGTTCAACCCAGCAGTGGCCTACATCTCTTTTGCCGACAGTATCTTTAATCAAGACATCAATCATTACATTATATTGTTTGAAAGTTAATAATTTCTTTACAACAGAATGGCCTAATATTCTGAATGAAGTTACTTTGTATCCGCTGCCGGTTATCTTTGAGATAACATTATTTACAGTATGGGAAACAAAATCCCTGAACCATCCATGTTTTTTTTGTTTGTATTGGCCATATACCACAGCCAACCCTCTAGAAGCAATTGTTTTAGCAAGCTTTAAGATCTCTTCAGGTGGATGCTGCAAGTCATCGTCCATAGTAACAATATATTTTCCTTTGGCAAAAGAAAGACCGCACATTATTGCATTGTGCTGACCGAAATTATTCATTAAATTAACAGCAGTTACTTTTTGGTCTTTGCTTGCTAATTCCTGCATTACTGTCCGGCTGTTATCTTTGCTACAATCATTCACTAGAACCAATTCCCATGTGCTGTTAAGCGTCTCGAATACCTTCCCTAATCTTTCATGCAATAATCTTAAAGAGCCTTCGCTATTATAGACAGGAACTACTACAGAATATTGTACATCTTGTTTTTTGTCTTTGGCCATCATTTTTTATTTTGCCCATGAGAATTTATAAGATGCATAATTTCCGTTATGATTTTCTTCACTTAAGAATGCAAGAGAAACATCATTTTCTCCAATCTTATGTACAAGATTTAATCCCCTTTCTGGCTGCCTGCTTAAAAGATATAATATGCATCCCGCGATTGCAACATCTACAACTTCATATCTTCCGCTAATTGGGTGAGGAACTAATTTTTTGCCCAAATCATCTGTCTCACATTTATTTAATAAGAAATCTTCAAGATTACCTTCATGAATAAAAACTTCCTGCTCGGCTTCGGCTATTTTTTTGTCTTGTTTTTTTCCGGTAGTTTTTTCCAGCCAGTTTATCTTCTCTTTTTGGAATGCTAGATATTCTTGCCTGTTTAGGTTCAATTCAATGTAAGGTAATGCATTTGGATTTCTTCCCCCTGTGTAGCCTCTGCAAAAACCAAGGAGCATAAGTGAATCTTCATTTATGTATTCTTTATTAATGCCTCTCTCTCTGACAATTGCCGGGATTACATGTTCTAATGGATTATAGAATGGGAATAATAGCTCCCTTTCTTTATATCTCTCATTTGGCGGAAGGTGTAACCTGCCTCTTAATTTTTCCATGCCATTTTCTAAAGCATAAACTGCGGCCATTAAACTTCCACCTCCATCATATTCATCTGGAGCTATGGTCATATTAGACCCTCTTTTGCCAAACACAATATAATTATCCCTTGTCATCATCAATACAGAATTGCCTAATGCTTGGATCATATCCAATATTTTGGTATCACCTTCTTGCTTTGATAAAAAATCCGAGCCAACGTGGTCGCTATATTCTGTTACGGCTGTTTTGATTTCAACAATATCTTCTTTTTCTACTATCTCTACTAATTGTGCTAAAGGGGATGAAACCCAGCCTTTGTGATTTTCTTGCCAATTGCTATCAATTTTAGCCTTGTATCTTGGAGAAAGAGAGACTGTAGAATTTGTATGTGTGCATACTACTTGGTTTGAGGTCTTCGGGGAAGTCCAAATAAGCTGTATTCGTTTACTAAGTGTATTATAATGTCCCATCGCAACACGGAAAAACGTTCAATATATAAATTTATTGGTATTATGCTCGATAGAAAATTGATTTAAAGATTATTCACGCAAATGCTTTTTCAATTCTTGTATTTTACTCTCAAAACTGCCAATCATTTCCCAAAGTTGTTCCTGTGAAACCAAGAGCTTTTCTTGTGGTGTTAATGCAGCATCTTTACCTTTATCTTGTTCAATTAATAATTGGCTTGCATATATGAGTGATTCGAAAGTTCCTGCATCAGTCCAGTCTCCATTAAGAAAATCATATATGAGTTCTTCCTTTCGGATATATTCATTATTCACATCAGTTATTTCGTATTCTCCTCTATCAGAAGGTTTTAAATTCCTGATTATATCAAATACTTGGGGACCATACATATAATATCCTATTACTGCATAGTTTGATTTTGGATGTTGCGGTTTTTCTTGGATTTCAATCACATGCTGCTCATCAATTGCTGCAACGCCGTATCGTGATGGGTCTTCTACTTTTTTTAAAAGAACTAATGCGCCTTTTTCTTGTTTTTCAAATTTCTCAACATAAGGTTTTAATGAAGAAGTTGTTATATTATCCCCGAGAATAACTACAAACTTATCATTGTTTACAAAATCTTCAGCCAAAGATAAAGCATGTGCTATTCCGTTAGCTCCCTCTTGTACTTTATATGTGAAATTGCAGCCATATTCAGTGCCACTGCCTAAAAGATTGACAATGCTCCCCATATGGTCAGTGCTTGTTACTATCAGTATATCTTTCACGCCTGCTTCTATTAATTTCCTTATAGGATTAAGAATCATTGGTTCTCTCCCAACTGGCAATAAATGCTTATTTGTTACTTTTGTAAGTGGATACAGCCTAAGGCCTTTCCCTCCAGCAAGAATTACTCCCTTCATTTTTTGTCCCATTTTAATTTATTGCCTCGAAAACATGAATTTAGACTTCCCGAATTTTGATTTATATAGTTTATGATATTTTGATATTGTTAATTGGTGCTTGACGAATAAAATAAATAAAAAATGAGGAATTATTGTTCCTCAAATTTGCAATTTCTTAATATGCCGAAGCAAATATTTGCTCCTTTCGAATTCATCTTTCTTACTGCATATGTGCTAGCATCTGAATCTAAAGCACGTAAGAATACACCTACAGCATCTCCTATGAGGCTTTTTTCGGGCTCATTTCCAGGTGTAACGTAATGCTTTACTAAATATTCAGGTAGATTGTCCTTATGCACTTTATGCACGCGTTCGACAAATTTTGGGTTGGCTTTTGCGATTAGCTCTTCTAGCGGTGATGTTACTTCGCATTTCCAAGTGACTTGTGAACTGACATAATCTGTTGATCCATGTACCCCAGTAGGAACTAATGTACTTTTTACAGCATCTTCATCGAGATTCAGTTCACGCTTTAGCTTCTCTTTTATTTCGAAATGAAGGTCTAATTTCCCATCTCTTATTACGCCCATTCCAGCTGCTGAAGAATCAAGCCTTTTGCCTGCTAACAAACCTTCTGCTCGTTGCTGTACAAGATAATATCCATCTGCGCTAAGGACTGCACATCCTACGGCTGCAGTAAATGAGCTTCTTACTTTAGGTGAAAAATCAGATTTTCTTTTTGCAGATCCAAGATATTTTGCGTATTCTGTTTGGCCATATGAAAGTCCGTCGGTAGTATCAAGTAGCCAACCAACAAGACCGCTTTTCCATCCGCTTTCAGCAGGTCCTTTTGGAGCATTCCATACTTCATCTACG
>JAHFJF010000057.1 GCA_023245975.1 archaeon | reverse complement strand
TGGATTTCGTTGATGGCCGTTCAAATCTTCAATTACTGGATAAATTTCCGAAAGACAAGGAATTAGTTGCAGGCATAATCAATGGCAGGAATGTCTGGCCAGCCTCTTCTAGGACAAAAAAAACTCTAGATGCCATATTGGAAAAGGTAGAAGATGAAAGATTATACATCAGTCCATCATGCTCATTGATGCACGTTCCGCTTAGTGCCGAAAGTGAAAAACAAAAATTCTCTTTTGCATTAGAAAAAATTCAGGAATTAAAGGAAATTAAGAATGGCACTATTAAATATCGTGAATCAAATAACAAGGAAGCAGGATTGCCTACTGAAAGGTTTGAGCGTTCAAGAAAAACATTCTGGGTAAGCGATATCACATACCCGACTACAACAATCGGCAGTTTCCCTCAAACTCAGGAAGTAAGAAAGACTAGAAGCGATTGGAAAAGTGGAAAAATATCTGAGAATGATTACAAGGAAAAAATTAAAGTGTATATTAAGGATTGCATCTCTTTGCAGGAAAATCTTGGCTTGGATGTATTAGTACATGGAGAATTTGAGAGGGCAGACATGGTGCAATATTTTGCCGAGAATTTTGAAGGCTTTAGCCCGATAAGCGGTGCAGTTCAGTCTTATGGAACAAGGCATGTAAAGCCACCCGTTATCACTGGAACGATAAAGAGGCTAGTGCCTTTTACAGTAGAATGGATAAAGTATGCGCAATCGCTGACAGAAAAACCCGTAAAAGGAATGTTGACTGGTCCGGTTACATTAGTCCAATGGGCATATCCAAGGGAAGATATTTCCAGGGAAGCACAATTTTATGAATTTGCAAAGGCATTGGCCGAAGAAGTAGATGATTTGGTAAATGCAGGCATAAAACACATTCAAATTGATGAGCCTGCAATCAGGGAAGGATTGCCGATAGACAAATCTAAGAGAGATCATTATCTTTTGCATGCATTGAATGCTTTCAGGCTTGTTTATGCATCGGTTCCTGATGATATAGTGATTCATTCGCACATGTGTTTTTCAGAATTTCCAGATATAATGTATGCTATAAAGGATATGGGCGTAGATGTCCTTAGCATAGAAGATAGCAAAGCCAAAGGTAAGACTGCGGCCTCATTACAGGCTGGAGGATTTCCAGGCTCAATTGGCTTGGGAGTTTATGATGTACATAGCCCTAGAATTCCTACAATCGAAGAGATGATAGCCATTCCTTCCTCTTTGAAAATTACTCCAAACCGGATTTGGATAAATCCAGACTGCGGATTGAAAACAAGGGGACCTGAAGCATACGAGCAATTGAAAGAAATGATGAAAGCTGCTAGTTTTCTAAGCCTTAATCTCTTAACAGTTTACGCATAAAATAATCAGGCAGCCGCAATTATTCTTTAAAAAAACTATTTAGAAGCTTCATATACATCTGTTCCCTTGACAGTTTTCCTGCCGGCATGCTTAGCTAATCTGACGGCTCTTTGTCCAATTTCGTCAGCTACTTCTTCTAACACTTCTTTCATCTTTTCTTTAGCATCATTTGAGACCCTTGCTGCCCCGGATTTCTTTAGCAATCTTTCCATTGCCGCTGCTGGTAGTATTCCTTTTTTCTCGGCCATATTACAAATTAGCTATGGAAGATATTTAAAGCTTTTCATTAATTTAAGAATCTCTTGTTTTTCTAAAGTATAATTTCCCTTAAGCATTTACCGGTCTTGCCGATAACAGTAATACCAGTATGGTACAATTGTCCATCATCTTTACGTTCTATTTTATAGGATACGACTACGATCGTATTTTTTGGCACCTCGATATCATTGAGAGGTAATGGATATTCTGATTCTGCAGGTATTTTTATTTCTTTAAGCAGATAATTACAGCTTCTATTTTCATCATAGCTGAATAGATACCGGCTATATTCACCACCAAAATATTCCTTCAATGAAGTAGTTAAAATCTTTTCTAAAGAAAGAGTCTTGGTTTGTCTTGGCACTTCTGCAAGTTCACGATACGGGCCTAGTCCATATTTTTGTTCTTTATTCATGTTTGATTTCGAAATAGGCACAGAATATATAAAGTTATTCCGAGACTCGGAAATTCCCTTAGAAAAACATTTTTTGTAACCTTGAAAGGTAACGAAAGTTTTATAAAGAAACTAGGTTTCCTCAAGGAACTAATACAAAATGCACTCATAAGGGGCATTTGATACAGCCGCTTATTCTCATAGGCGAGTGCGGGCTTGACGTCTTTAGGTCCGCTGCTTCATAACTGGAGGCAAGGTACAGGCTTCATTATGGGGTATGTTGAAAAATATAACAAAGGTAAACAATGGCAGGCGCAAACACAATGCATCATCCCCATCGGGGGAGCATGCAGTACTGGCCCAGGGCACGGGCGAAGAGAGAGTATGCTGACATAAGTTCATGGGCAAAGACAAAAGACACAAAAATTCTTGGCTTCTGCGGATATAAGGCAGGCATGACTCATGTTTTTGTCAAGGAATCAAATCCTAATTCTCATCTTAAGGGCTTGGAGGTTTCAACTCCTGTTACAGTCATCGAATGTCCCCCGATGAAAATATATTCTTTAAGGTTTTACAAAAATACTGTTTACGGCCTTAAGCTGTTGAGTGAATATTTCTCGCAGAAAAATACAAAAGAGCTCTCAAGAAAATTAAAAGTCTCAAAAAAGCAGGGCAGCGAATCGCAAGATTTTGATGAATTAAGATTAGTCGCTTACACCCAGCCAATTAATACTGGACGCGGAAAAAAGAAACCTGAAGTTATGGAAATTTCTGTAGGCGGAAATGATAACAATGCAAAATTGCAGCTTGCTAAATCATTGTTCGATAAGGAATTGAGAGTTTCTGATATTCTAAAAGAAGGCCAGCTGTTGGATGTTCATTCAGTTACAAAAGGCCAGGGATTCCAAGGCACTGTAAGGAAGTTCGGTGTTAAAATGAGGCAGCACAAGTCAGAAAAAGTCAAGAGGGGAGTAGGTACCTTAGGTTCATGGACACCAAAGAGGGTAGAATATACTGTTGCTCAGCCAGGTAAGATTGGCTATCACCAAAGGACAGAATTCAATAAGGTCGCATTGAAGATAGGTAATAAGCCTGAAGATGTAAATCCCAAAGGCGGTTTCTTGCATTACGGCAATATCAAGAGTGATTATATATTAGTCAAGGGTTCTGTTCCAGGCCCGGCAAAAAGGCTGATTGCTTTGACAGAGCCTATAAGGCCGCCTATAAAGTTCAAGCCAGTCCAGCCGTCAATAACTTACATTAGCATAGAATCAAAGCAGGGTTAAAAAATGAAAACAGATGTATTAAGTGTGGAAGGAAAGAAGCAGGGTAGCATAGAGTTGCCAGAACAATTCTCTGAAGAGTACAGACCAGACTTGATAAAGAGAGCAGTATTAGCAATCCAAAACCACAAAAGGCAGCCTTATGGTACAATGCCTGAAGCTGGAAAGCGTTCATCTGCAAAAACATCAAAGAGGAGAAGGCAATACAGGGGAAGTTATGGTAAGGGAATTTCTAGGGTTCCAAGGAAAGTACATTCAAGGAATGGTGCACATTTTAACTGGGTTGGCGCATTTGCGCCTAGCACAGTCGGCGGTTACAGGTCGCATCCGCCAAAGTCATGGAAGAACTGGGACTTGAAGATTAATGACAAGGAAAGGAGAAAGGCATTGCGTTCAGCAATAGCTGCTACAGCACTTAAGGAAGTTGTTGAAGCTCGTGGGCATTTATCATCTCATGTTCCATTGGTTGCAGACAATAAGGTAGAATTAATTTCAAAGACATCAGAGGCAGTTAAGATGCTAGAGAATCTTGGCCTTAGAGAGGAATTAGAAAGGTGCATGGAAAAGAAAATCAGGGCAGGAAAAGGAAAGAACAGGGGAAGGAGATACAAGGTAAAGAAAGGAGTCTTGCTTGTAGTATCTGGCAAATGCAAATTATTTGACGCAGCAAAGAACCTTCCCGGTGTTGACATTGTTATTGTTAGCAGCTTGAATGCAGAGCTTCTTGCGCCAGGTTATGCTCCTGGAAGAATCACTATATGGAGCGAAAGGGCAATAGAAAGATTGGCAAAAGAGAGATTGTTCCTGAGGTAAATGAAAATGAAGCAAAGAAATGTAATAATGTATCCGCTGGCCAACGAAAAGGCAGTGAGATTGATTGAGTCAGAGAACAAATTAATATTCATGGTAGAGAGGACTACAGAAAAGAAAGACATAAAGAAGGCAGTTCAGTCAAGTTTCAATGTAAAGGTAACTAAGATTAATACATTAATAACTCCTGGCGGAAAGAAAAAGGCATATGTTACATTATCTAAGGATACTCCGGCATTGGATGTTGCAACACAGTTGGGATTGATGTAAAATGGGTAAGCGAATAATTACAAGAAGGCGTGGCCGTGGCACGATGACTTACAGGGCTCCTAGCCACAGGTATGCAGGTGAGATAAAGTATCGCCAAGTAGATGAAGCTGAAAGGAAAGGTGTAGTCTTTGGTAAGATAGTTGATATAATCCATTCTGTCGGCCATTCAGCACCACTGGCCAAAGTAAGATATGGCGACACAGAAATTCTTACGGCAGCTCCTGCTGGTATAAAGGTAAATGATATTGTTGCTGCAGGCGTCGATGCTCCAGTTTCAGTAGGAAATACATTGCCTTTGAAAAAGATTCCTGAAGGCACTTTGATATATAATATAGAGATAAATCCAGGCGACGGTGGTAAATTAGTAAGGACTGCTGGAAGTTATGCAAGGGTTTTGTCAAAAGTTGGCGATTCTATTTTAGTCATGCTGCCTTCAAAATCCGAGAAGCTAATGAACGGAGAGAGCAGGGCAACTGTTGGCATAATTGCAGGCGGGGGCAGGAAAGAGAAGCCATTTGTAAAGGCAGGAAAAAAGATGCATGCAATGAGGGCAAAGAACAAGCTCTATCCAAGGACATCAGGAGTTGCAATGAATGCGGTAGATCATCCATTTGGTTCTGGAAGGGGAAGGCATGCTGGCAAGCCAAAGACAGCTCCAAGGTTCGCATCTGCAGGAAGGAATGTAGGCATGATCCACGCAAGAAAGACAGGAAGAGGAAAGTAAAATGGCAAAAGAAATGTTATTCAAGGGAAAGACAATCGAAGAGTTAATGGCTATGAGCATTCAGGATTTTTCAAAACTTTTGCCATCAAGGCAAAGAAGGTCATTGAAAAGAGGTTTTACGCCACTGCAGAAAAAATTGATTGCAAAGGTAGCTAAGTTCAGGGCAGGGAAGACAAAGAAGCCAATAAAAACACATTGCAGGGATATGGTAATATTGCCTAGCATGGTGGGGTTGATGATACATATTCACAAGGGAAAAATGTTCGAGCCTGTAAGCATAGAGATAGAGATGCTTGGCCATTATCTTGGGGAATTCACAATGACAAGGC
>JAHFJF010000056.1:5016-5439 GCA_023245975.1 archaeon | reverse complement strand
CATTTTTTCCAGAAGTTCATTATATGTTTGCCTTGGGTGCTCTTTTGCTTTCTTTAGCTGCGATATTACGGATTTATCAAGCTGAATTGTAGATACGCTTTTCATGCATAATCACCTATATAGCAGTTATGTAATACTTATATATAAGGCTTTTGGGAATTTTATAATTAAAATAACGCAAATTCGCCGCTCGGGCTTATCTGCGGGCTAAAGCCACGCAGTATTTCGCCCTCGCAAATATGGGCGAATTTGCGGGATTGAAAATTGTCGGACTAAAGTCCGAGGTATTATACCGACAATTTTCAATAAGAATTTATCTCTTTACGCCCTGAAAATTCAGAAAAGTTTAAATACTTATATTTAAGGAATTGAAAATGATGAAAAAGATTGTTTTCATGGTGATAGTATTTCTTTTGTTTTCTA
>JAHFJF010000056.1:0-4949 GCA_023245975.1 archaeon | reverse complement strand
GTTCCTGATGCAAGAGATAATTGCCCAAATTCTGCGACTACTTTAGTTGACCAGTTTGGATGCAGCTGTGCGCAAAAAAATTGCCACCCTGATAATAACATATGCACTGATGACTGCGGATCAGTAAATAATCTTGCAACTTGCAATCTACCCAACAATAATCCTTGCGAAGGTGCAGGCAGATGTGTTGGAGGAAGATGTTCTGTTGCACAGGGAATATCTGGTGGGGGTTTGGCTGCCAATCCAGACAATCAGGGGCCACAATCAGTTTTGGTTATTTATGCTAAAGTTGGCTCTAATTCTCCCCTTGTGAGCAAAGAAGAGGCATATAGTCAAGTATTTAGTCTTACAAATGACTTCTATTATAAAAATTCTTTTGGAAAAATGTCTTTGACTGGAATTTTAGTAGAACCGCCTAATCCGTTGCCTGCAAATTTATGCGAATCGTATGAAGTATTAGGCGCCGCAATGCGAGCCGTGGACCCGTCTGTTGATTTCACTAGGTACTCAAGAATTATTCTCTATATGCCGCCAACAGCATGCTTCAGTGGTGGAGATGCAGGAATTGGCAAACTACCTGTCGATACTCAGGACGGAAAGATACGTGCTTCAATTGCTAAAATTGCATCATCGAACGAATATAATGTAGTGCATGAGTTCGGGCATAATGTCGGTTTAGATCATGCAGGAGCAGGTGGAGAGGAATATGGTGATCCATACAATATAATGGGCAGCGGTAGTGGAGATTTAAATTCGATTAACAAGGAAGAAGCTGGCTGGCTAAATGTAGTTACTGCAACTCAAGGAGATTATTTAATTAAACCCATTGAAGAATCCCAATCCAGTCCAGCAATTAAATTGCCTAAAGCAGACGGCAGGTATTATTACTTTACATTTAAGCAACCTATTGATTATGACGTGGGATTGCCTAGCGCAGTTTATTCAGGTGTTTTTATTCATGTTCCGCTCCCAAACCAAGAAGGGGTAAAAACTGAACTTGTAAATTACAATCCATCTGATAGATCCTCCTTGCTTCAAGTCGGGCAAACTGTGCGCCTTGATAATTATGATGTCACACTAAAAAGCGCAAGCCCAAATGGCGCATTAGTTAATGTAAGGCTTACAGGACAGCCACCACCATCTACAAATAATCCTCCTGTCATCACTTCATGCACATCGCCTCCAAGCGGTACTGTAAGCAATCTAATTACAGTAACATATTCTGCTTCTGACCCAGATAATGATGCGATAACAGCCAGCATTAATTGGGGCGACGGCTCAACATCGGCAGGAAGTTTAAGTTCAGCAACCCATAGTTACACTTCGGCAGGAACTTTTCAAATATCAATTACAGTAACTGATGCAAGAGGAGCCGCGGCTTCAAGGCCATGCGGCTCAGTTGCCATCTCTCCGACAACGACTCCACCAACACCCAACAATGATCTTCCATCTCCCAATCATAATATTCTTCTTGGATATTATTTTGCTGATGGAAGAGATGGCGATTTTACTTCCGAGGTCTGGAGCTATACTAATCTTTATGTAGCCGCGCCAGCTGGCCATTGGGCCACCGAAAACAAGAATTGGAAAAATGACTTTCGAAATGCCCTACAAAAAGCATCCAATAATAACAAAGATATACTCCTTAGTGCAGGATTCGACGAGGGCCTTGTGAATTCAGGTGATCTTGAAGAAAAAACTTTAGAACAATATTATGATTATGTTCTCGACGCAGCTGCACCTTACTGGTCAAAAGTTAAATTTGTAGAAGCAGGTCATGAGCCGGTTTGGGATCAAGCCGCAACAGAAGCCAAAATCAACACTTTAAAATCAAAAATAAGTTTAAGAGGCCTCGCACCAAAGCCAATAGGAATAACACACTCCAGGAAGGATATTCTAATAACAAATAGTATTTTTGCATCAAATCTAGACTGGGTCGCTATTGAAGCATATGTTGATCCTCCCGGTGATTCAATTTCACAGAAAAATGTAGAAAATCTTAATAATTTGCTCACTCAGGCAAAGGCCAGAATACCTTCTAGCAAAAATATTATAATGATAATGCAAGCTTATGATAGGAATAGAGGATGGACAAATATCAATACCTTAAAGGAACTGCAGGTGCCGGTTTATATGCAATCTTATGACGATCCGCGAGTTATTGCCATAACGATGTTCGCATATGGAAGAGCTGGAGGAACTAGAGATTATCCAGAGCTAAAAGATTATCATAAAAAAATAAGTGAAAAAGTGCTTAAGGCTCTGCCTAGTGTTCAACCATCTATTAGATTAATATTTCCTAATGGGGGAGAAAGTGCAAGTGCAGGTTCAAGTTTTACTGTGACATGGACAAGCCAGAATATGGTGCCTGGCCAAACAATAACTATCAATTTAGTTAGTTCATCGGGTGTAACGAATATGGGAAGCTCTCAGAATGATGGTGCAGAAACAGTAACAGTTCCGCAAGTTGCATCAGGTCAATATCTAGTGGAAGTACTAGCAACTGTTAATGGAGCGCAAGTATCAGACAGAAGCGATGGGCAGATAAGCATTACAGGAGGAACGCCTCCGCCGCAACCAATCCAATCAATAACAATAGATAGCCCAAATGGCGGCGAGAACTTTGATGTTGGCTCAACTCAAACTATAACATGGACGAGCCAAAACCTGCCGCAAAATGCACCAATGAATTTATTTTTTGAAGGTCCCTTGGGCAAAACAAATTTTGCATCAGGCACGCCAAATGATGGAAGCGAGCAAGTTGTTGTTTCCTTAAACCCCGGCCAGTATCGGGTTGGAATAGAGACAACTTTTAATGGTTTGCCGATAAGCGATAGAAGTGATGGCACTATAACAATAAGCTCCGTAACTCCTCAGCCTTATTGCGGTGATTTGACATGCCAAAATAGTGAATCATGCAGCAGTTGTCCTAAAGATTGCGGTGAATGCAAACCTCCTCCAACTAAGCCTTATTGCACAGATACAGACAATGGTAAAAACTATGATATAAGGGGAAACGTGCAGACTAACAGCAATTCATTTACAGATTGTTGTATTGATGATAACAATCAATGTGTAATTTCTTCGGCTAGTTTAGCGGAGGGTTTCTGCAATTCTGATTTAAGCATTGGCTATGAAGTTTACAGATGTCCTGGGGCATGCAATGACGGAAGACGCATAGACCAGACAACACCGCCATTTATGTGTAATCCTTCAACCCAGCCATATCCTCATTGGAGTGTTAAAAATGGAGAGTGTTTGCAATCGTGCGGAGGTTTAGGCGGAACTTATTGCGAAGCAAGCGATTCATGCCCATCAGGAACTGAAATTGCAGGGAAATCGTATGATTGCGGTTCCTGCTGCAAAATATCTGGATTGCCGAATCCTGACCTTGCTCCAGTATTATCAATAAGCCCGTCATCCATTCATCGTGGAGAAGTTGTAACATTACAAATAGCAAGAGGATCTCATAATTCAGATGCATATATTTCGGTTCAGGGAATTTATGACGATCAACATCTTGGGATAACGGATTCCAATGGAGAATTAAGATTTGATATAAGCGAACAGTACACAAGCCAATGGTGGCCGAATACTTATACGGCAACAGTAACAATTAACGGTTTGACATCAGCTCCTGCATCTGTCAGCGTGAGTTAGATTTATAATACTTCCATATAATAAAAAAAGAGGCAAAGATGATAGATAATAAAATTATTTTCAGGATTGGATTGGCATCTTGTGTTATAGCTGTTTTATTGCTTTCTTCAGGCATAAGCTATGCGCATTCTGAAAAGAAAATTGTCCTTTACTTGAATTATAAGAACCAGCAGCAATCAGAGTCGCTTTCGCTTTTAAACGCCTATGTTATCGAGGGCAGAGCCCCGGACTACAGCTCGCAGCCAAAAGAAGGATATAAAGTTCAGATAGTTGCTTACAGCAGGCAAATTTTAAAGAGTTTTATGTTTGATGTTCCACAAGGCAGTCTTGCAATGCCGGGCATTACAAAACAATATGCTGGCGGTACGGAGAATGACTTAAAATTCACATTGGATTTGCCTTATTTTGCTGATGCTGAAATCATAAACATTTACAACAAGAACGGAAATAGCATACTGCAAATTCCAATAGAATCTTTTTACGTTTCAGGAAAAAACAAGAATGTAATCAAGATAAACGGATATTTTATTGCTATAATCATAGATGATTTTGAGCATCCTGAAAATTCAAGGGCAGAGACTTACCTTGATGTGGAAGGCAAGAAGTATTATCTTACTATAGTTAATCCAACAAATGCCAGGCCAGGGGATTTTGTGCACGTTAAAGGTATAATGATTGGCGACAGGATAATTGCTGAAGAAGTTATCAAGACAGATGAAAAGCCAGTGAAAGTTAATGAGAATCAGCAGATTGAACAAAGTAAACAAAGTTTATATAAATACAGAAACAAGATTCCAAATGTCTCGCTCGTTTTAGCTTTAATAATAATCATACTATTGCTTCTTAAACTATCAAAAAGAAAAACTAAACTTGATGATATTGATTCTGAATTAGACAGCTACATCAAAGACAGCTTAAAGAAAGGATTCACAAAACAACAAATAAGAAAAGCTCTAATGAAGAATGATTACACCACCAGTGAAATAGATAAGGCTTTCAAAGAAGCTAAATAATTTATCCGACAGAATGCCCGCAACCGCATGTTCTTTTGACATTTGGGTTATTTACCTTAAATCCTGAATTTTGCAATGCTTCCTTGTAATCAACAGTTGAGCCTTTCATGAAGATTATGCTTTCAGGGTTCATAAATAATTTTATTCCCTTGTCCTCAATTACTAAATCATTTTCCTTTGGAGTTTTTTCAAATCCCAATTCATACATGTAGCCGGAGCATCCGCCCATGGCTATGCCTACCCTAAATCCATGTCCTTTCTTGTTTTCCTTCTCAA
>JAHFJF010000055.1 GCA_023245975.1 archaeon | reverse complement strand
GATTAATTATGATAATGGAAGGTTAAAGTTCTCTACTGATATTAAAAAGGCAGTTGAAGATTACTCTGCATTGTTCATAACTGTGGGCACCCCAACATCAAGCACGGGCCATCCGGACTTGTCTTATGTTTATAAAGTTACAGAAGAAATTGGCGATGCCATCAATTCATGCAATGGGATAAACCATCTTATAGTCTTGAAAAGCACAGTTCCAGTTAACACACACAAAGAAGTATCCAGTATAATCCATAAAAAAACGAAAAAACCATTTTATGTTGTGTCAAATCCAGAATTTATGGCACAAGGCCGGGCAGTGAAAGATTGCAAGCAGCCATCCAGGATAGTTATTGGCGCTGAGGATGATATTGCTGTCCAGCATGTTCGCAGCATATATCACCCTATAATCAGCAGATGGAACACACCTGTCGAAGTTATGGACAATGTCAGTGCAGAATTATGCAAGTACGTGGCAAATGCCTACCTTGCACTGCAGGTAGATGCAACAAACAAGTTTGCAGAACTATCAAGGCGCCTTGGCGGGGATTGGGACAAGATAAAAAAAGCAATAAAGCATGATAACAGAATTGGAAAATTTGTCCATGCTGGGTTGGGATTCGGCGGCAGCTGTTTTGAGAAAGATGTCAGCGCATTGGCTAAAACAATGGAAGAAGCCGAGCTATTTTCTTCAGCAGAATGGCTGGAGCAAGCAATTTTAAAAAATGATTATCAACGAAAAATAATGGTAAATAGAATTAGAGAATACTTCTCAGGGAAATTAGACGATAAGACAATTGCTATTTGGGGGCTTTCATTCAAGCCTGATACTAATGATGTCAGAGGGGCTGCTTCTATCCCTTCAATTATAGAGCTTGTTGCTGATGGTGCAAAAATAATGGCCTACGACCCAGCCGCTATAGATGCTGCAAAAGCAGAGCTTTCTAAGCTACTTGGGTGCAAGCCAGAAAATAAAGGACTATTTTTCTGTAGCAAAAAAGAAGACGCATTAAAAGATAGTGATGCTTTGCTAATAACTGTGGAATGGCCAGAATTCCTTAGCCCAGATTTTGAACATATCAAGAAAGAGCTAAAACAACCTTCAATCTTCGACGGCAAAGACCTATATGATGTTTCTTTGATAAGGAAGCTTGGCTTTGATTATTTCTCAGTTGGAAGGCCGGATGTGAAGAGATGAACATACTTGTCACAGGTGGCGCAGGCTATATAGGAAGTGTAATCACAAAGAAATTAATGGAGAAAGGCCATAACCCATTTGTCCTTGACAACAACCCGCGCTCCAATGTTCCTGGAAATTTCCAAGGGGACTTAGCTGATACAAATTTGCTTGAGAAGATATTCAAGTCCAAGAGAATAGACGCAGTAATCCATCTAGCAGGATACATTGAAGTTAGCGAATCAATGCGTGAGCCGTTGAAATATTACCAGAACAATTTCTGCAATACTGTCAATTTGGTTAGTGCAATGCTTCGAAACAATGTCAAGAATCTCGTTTATGCTTCATCTGCAGCAGTTTATGGCCAGCCTGAAACTGTTCCAATATCTGAGGATGCCGTCAAGAATCCTATAAACCATTATGGCAAGACAAAATTAATGTCGGAAGAGCTGCTAGAAAGCTGTTCCAGCTTGGGCCTTAATTCTGTTTCGTTAAGATTTTTCAACGCTTCAGGCTCCGCGTATTCATTAGGCGAGAGGCATTCTCCAGAAACTCATTTCATACCGTTATTGATAAACGCTGCAATTGAGAAAAAGTCTTTCAAGGTTAATGGCAATGATTTCCCAACAAAAGATGGAACCTGTGTAAGGGATTTTATTCATGTCTTGGACATTGCAGATGCCCATGTCTTGGCTTTAGATAAGATGAAGCCAGGATTTAACGTATACAATATCGGTTCTGGAATTGGATATTCAGTATTGGAAGTTATAGATGTTGCAAAAGAGATCATTGGAAGAGATTTGGAAATAGAGTTCGGGTCAAGAAGAGAAGGAGACCCTGCAGAATTAGTAGCTTCTATCGAAAAAATAAAATTAGAATTAGGCTGGGAGCCAAAACACGGATTGAAATCTATTGTTCATAGTGCTTTGGCATATAGGATATTAAGAGATTAACTTCTTCCAAGGCTTTACAATCTTAGTAACAGCATGAACGTAAATCGGGCTTGGCCTTTTAACAAGTTTGGCTTTCTTCAAGTTTTTCAAGAATTCTTTAGGAGAATTAAAATCTTCTATTTCAGCATAAGAAGTCCCAATCTCAGAAGGCAAATGCGCATCTGACCCGACTGCCTTTAACCAACTATTCTTGACAGCAAAATCTTCGGACATTCTGTTGTACTGTTGTTTAATAACTCTTGAATTAAAAACTTCTATTATATCAGCCTTGAAATCTATGACTTTAACTGCAGACCTTCTCATATCATCAAAAGGATGCGGAACATAAGATATTGCACCCTGAGATTTGATCGTGTCCAATGCTTCAAGCAAATCTATGTCTTTAGGCAATGCCTCATTCAAGAATATCCCAATCAAGTCTCCGCGATTTGTCTTTATCTCTTCACCGATAATTACGTCACGGTAAATTTTTTTATATCTCAGAGCGCCTTCTATCGTGTTATGGTCGGTAATGATAGGCATTATCTTCTTCTTCAGGCACTGCCTGCGAAAATCTTCCAATGATGTCAGTGAATCAGCAGAATATTTCGTGTGCAGGTGGCAATCAAGTTTCATAAGCTTGATTTTACTAGATGGTATAAAAAGCTTATGCTTGAAAAGTATTATAATCCAATTGAAATACCAGTATATAATGATAGAAATACAAAAATCAAAAGACAGGGGCAGCGCTAATCATGGCTGGCTAAGGACAATGCATAGTTTCAGTTTTGGAGAATATTTCAATCCAGAAAAAATGGGATTTGGTCCCCTTCTTGTCTTGAATGAGGATTATATTGAGCCAAGCAAAGGCTTTCCAGCCCATCCGCATGAAAATATGGAGATAGTCACTATTGTGTTGGAAGGAGCAGTTGAGCACAAGGACAGCATGGGAAATCACGGCATAATAAAAGCCGGAGAAGTTCAAACAATGTCAGCAGGCACTGGAATTTTACATTCCGAATTCAATCATTCAAACAAGAAAAAAACTCATTTGCTGCAGATCTGGATATTGCCAAAAGAAAAAGGATTGAAGCCAAGCTATGAGCAAAAAAAATTCATCTTGAAAAAGAATAAATTATGTAAAATTATCTCTGGCAAGAAAAGTGATAAGGCACTTTATATTCATCAGGATGCCACACTATCATTAGGTAATTTTGACAAGTATAAAGAAATATCATACAAAACTAAGAAGGGATTATATTTATTTGTCATAGAGGGGGCAGTAGAAATCTCAGGGAAAGAGCTAATAGATGGAGATGCAGCGGCCATAACAGAAGTTAAAAAGATAAATATTAAATTTAAACTGAAAACAAATCTTCTAATAATCGAAGTTTAAGCTTACAGCAAAGGCATTCCTTTTCTCTGCCTTATCTGGTTGATTACCTTATTTTGCAACGATTCAGGCAATTTATCGAATCTCTGGTCAACAACAAAGCTTGAGCCTCTTCCAGAAGTTGCGCTTCTCAAATCGGATGACCATCCAATTAGCTCAGCTACAGGCATGGCTGCCTTTACAGCGATATGCTCGCCCTGCTGGTCCATTGATAACAATTGCCCCCTCTTATTGCTGATCAATCTTGAAATGTCTCCCATGTAATCAACTGAAGCTTCTATCTGCATTATCTGGATTGGCTCAAATAAAGATGGCTTTGCATCTAAAATTGCTGCCCTTATTCCTTCCCTTACAGCAGGATATACCTGTGCAGGCCCACGATGTATTGCATCTTCGTGCAGTGAGCAGTCATTCAGCCTGACAAGCATCTTCGTGCATGGTTCCCCAGCCAATCCGCCTGAATCAATTACCTGCTCAAAGCCATCCATTATCAAACCTATTACTTCCCCAATCTGTACAATGCCTTTAGTATCATCAACAAGTGCATTCCCTTTGTAGACCTGCTGGTAGTTCCTTGACTCTTTTGCAGAAACTCCAAGTGCAACAAGCTTGTCAAATACAGGAATATCCTTTTTCCTAAGCCTCATCTCTGGAATCTCGCCAGCCTTGATTGCGTTAATCAAGAACTCTGGCATAGGCTCCACTGTAAAGTAAAACCTGTTGTGCTTGTTAGGGGTTTTTCCTTCTGCAATGCCTGATTTTCTCAAGACAGTCTCTCTATAAACGACAATTGGTTGTGATGTTTTAACATCTATTCCTTTCTCAGTCCTCATCCTGTTTTCAATTACTTCCAAGTGTAATTCGCCCATGCCGGATATTAAGTTCTCTCCTGTCTCTTCATTAATCTCTATCTTGATTGTCGGATCTTCTTTAGATACCATCTTCAATACTTCAACAAGCCTAGGCAGATCGGCTGCTGATTTTGCTTCTATTGATTTAGTTATTACCGGCTCGAAAATGTGCTTGATGGCTTCAAAAGGCTCAACCGGCAGAGAAGATACAGTCTCTCCTGAGAATACCCCTTTCAATCCTACCAATCCAATAATATTTCCTGAAGGAATAGCATCCAATGAAACTCTCTGTGCACCTTTATAGACAGATACCTGCTGCAATCTTACGTCCTTCTTGGCCATGTTTAATACAACTTCATCACCAATATGCACTGTTCCAGAAAATAATCTTCCTGCTACAACTTCTCCTGCATGCTTGTCCATTACTATCTTTGTTGCGACGAATACTATCGGCCCATTAGGGTCGCAGCTCAATAAAGCCTTGCCAACATCTGATTCCAAATCACCATGCCATAGTTTAGGGACTCTGTATGCGGCAGCATCTCTAGGATTCGGGCTGTGCTTTGCGACCATATTAAGTATTACATGGTGCAATGGCGCTTTGTGTGAAAGTTCTTTTATCTTTTCAGTATTTTCTGAGCCGACAGCCTCAATTACATCCTTGAAATTTAATCCTGTCTTCTGCATATAAGGAAAGCTCAGAGCCCATTTCTGGAATGCTGAGCCGAAAGCGACTGAGCCGTCCTGTACATTTACTTTCCATTTCTGCTTGTATTCATCCGGGGCTATCTGTTCTATAAGCCTGTTAATCTCAGAAATAAGCATGGTAAACTTTGCAACCATCTGTTCAGGAGTTAATTTTACTTCCCTGATTAGCCTGTCAACCTTGTTGATGAACAATACCGGCCTTACCCTTTCTCTTAGTGCTTGCCTCAATACAGTTTCTGTCTGAGGCATTATTCCTTCAACTGCGCAGCATAAAGTTACTGCACCGTCTACTGCCCTCATTGCTCTTGTTACCTCTCCTCCAAAATCAACATGGCCTTGAGTGTCTATTAAATTAATCAAGTATTCATAGCCGTCAACTTCGTGCACCATTGATACATTTGCTGCATCTATGGTTATTCCCCTTTCCTTTTCATCT
>JAHFJF010000002.1 GCA_023245975.1 archaeon | reverse complement strand
TGGGGTTGCTTTCTAGAATATCCTTTTCCTTTACCAAACCAAAATTTGTGTGCAGGTCTCCGGATTTCCAGATAAATTCCTTGTCTTCTTTTATTAGTATGCGTGCCATAACTTTAAGGCGCCTTATTTATGCTTATAAGTCTTGCCATGAAAAACCATCTCAGAAAGCTTTAAATAATACTCTAACCGTAAATTATAGTGATAATAATTAATTAAAAAAGGAGGTTGATTTAATGAAACATTTGTTAAAGAAGGGGATTTCCCCATTGATTGCTACTGTTCTTATTATTGGATTTACTGTTGCCTTGGCCGCAGTAATCCTGACATGGGGCACTAGCTTCACGAAACAAATTGCTAAAGGCACAGAAGAGACGACTGAGACACAATTGGCTTGCGCCCAAGATGTACAATTTGACGTAAAGTCAGCCTGTGCAGACGATGCAGACGGAGATGGTGTCGCTGATGGCGTAAAGTTTATTGTAGAAAACAATGGAAACAGGGATATTGTTAATTTCAGCGTAAGATTGAAGATAACCGATACAAATGTAGTATCTGGCAGTGTGGGTTCCGCACAAATTGCAAGGTTTGGTCTAAAAACATTTGTAGCAACGGCTGCAGATATACCAGATTTAGCAGGTCAGGAAGGTTCTATAACCGAAGTTACTTTATTACCAGTAATCAAGATAGCTGGCAAGGAAGTAACCTGTGCGCAGTCAGTAGACAGCTATTCGCCTGCAATCGAAGGTGAAGTGCTAAGTGCATGCTAGCAAGGCTAGCTTTTTTTCTTTTTTATAATTTTTAAACTAAAATATGAAAAGGCTTGACAAGAAAGGGGATGTCTGGATTTCTGTTGTTATGTATACAGCAATAGGCGTAATTGCACTAACGCTAATACTAAGCGCAGGATTGCCATTGATACAAAAGATGAGGGATAAAAACACAGTTGCCCAGACAAAGAATCTCATGACAATTGTTGATGAGAACATAAGGGCAGTTGTCGGTGAAGGTCCTGGCTCAAGAAGATTCTTATCCCCTTTTGAAATAAAAGCGGGTGATTTCTATGTTGATGAGGATGGCGAGAGGGTTTATTGGGTGTTAAAAACTACAGCAAAGATGGTTGAGCCAAGATGGGACTCAAATGGAAATCCTACATTAGATGCAAATAATGATGGAGAGCCCGACATTCCAGAATTCAGGGAGGGCTCAATAAGAATCTATTCAAATGAATCAATTATCGTAGATGAATACCTTTTTGTGATGGGATTGGATTATTCATCATATTCTGACATAAAATTGGAATCTGAATTTGCAAATCCGTTCAAGGGGCTTTACAGCATGACAATTGAAAACACTGGCACATTTGTCGACAACAAGCCAGTTATAGCAATAAAATTAACTCTTTGATTTAATTGCGGCTGCTTTTTTCTTGACAGTAACTTATATTAAGACAATAATCCATAAAATAATCATAGTTGGAATACTTTAAAAAAGAGGAAAAATAATGGCAGATAATAATAGTAACAAATCTGAACAAAAAAAGCCTGAAGAGGAATATAGGCCAATATTCACTATTTCTTTCCCTACAGAAATGCCAAAGCTGCCCGAAGCAAAAGAGCTTACTACGATTGATGTGAGATATACAGTAATAGAACCTTATGTGCAAATTCACGTTTACTGGGACACTGTTTCCCATGAGCTAATGTACGATGTAGAAGAGCCTAAGCTTGATGATAAAGAAAAAGAAGCCTTGAAAATAATAGAAGAGGGACTTAACGAATTGATAAACATCAGCTATGTCAACATGACTAGCGAGCAGAAAATAATCGAATTTCTTGAGAAAAATGTCAGAGTGATAATGAGCGAATTCTCCATGAAGCTAAGTACAGAAACATTCATCAAAGTAATGTATTATATCTACAGAGATTTCATCGGTATGGGAATAATAGAGCCATTAATGAGGGACCCCACAATTGAAGATATAGAATGCAATGGGTTCAATACCCCTATTTACCTTGTGCACAGGAAATATAGGAATATCAGGACTAATGTGCTATTCCCTACAATGAGGCTGCTTACATCTTTCGTTGAAAAACTAGCACAGAAATGCAGCCAATATGTTTCCTATGCGAATCCATTGCTTGATGGATCATTGCCAAACGGAGACAGGGTGAATGCAACTTACACTGAAGATGTTACTTCAAGGGGGCCTACTTTTACCATCAGGAGATTCACAAAAGAGCCTTGGACCCCAATAAGATTAATGGAATTCAAGACTGTCTCGCCGGAGATACTCGCATACATATGGATGCTGGTAGAGAATAAGGCAAACATGCTGATAATTGGTGGAACTGGTTCTGGTAAAACATCCTTCCTGAATGCAGTAGGATTTTTCATGCCGCCAGCAGCGAGAGTTGTATCTATAGAAGACACTAGGGAAATTAACCTGTACCATGAGAACTGGCTGCCTGCTGTATCAAGGCAGGGCGTTGGAGCAACAACAATAACAGGAGAAAAGCATGGTGAAGTAAGCCTGTTTGACTTATTGAAAGAATCATTAAGGCAAAGGCCGGATTACATAATTATCGGGGAAATAAGAGGTAAGGAAGCTTATGTTTTATTCCAGGCAATGGCATCTGGACACTCAAGCTACGGAACGATGCATGCAGAATCTGTCCAGACAGTAATCAGAAGATTGCAGACTCCGCCAATAAGCCTGTCAGCAGCATTAATTGAAAACTTGGATGCAGTAGCTTTCATCACGCCTGCGATGGTTAATGGAAAAGAATCAAGAAGGCTGAAAGAGATAAACGAGATAATAAGAGTTCCTGAAACTGGAGCACCAGTAGTCAATACACCTTTTGTATGGAATCCTGCAACAGATACATTCCTATTCAAGACAAACAGTAAGATTTTCGAAAAAATAATAAAAAGAACCGGAATGACATGGGAACAATTGCTCGCTGAATTCAAAGTACGGACAAGATTGCTAATGGAGTTGTATAGGAGAAAGATTTTTGGATTCAAGGAAGTAGCAGAAATTATACAGGAATATTACAAGACGCCTGAGACGGTAATGCAAAAGTTTGGATTGAAAAAATGAGCTTTGAAGCAATAGAACAGAAGTCCAAGTCTGTTATGGAAGCTTGTTATGAGCTTGAAAGGATCAAGATGAAGCATGCTTCCAAGGAAGATATTGACAAGCAGAAATCATTCATAATCTCTCTTGTAAATGCGATAAGGAAAGATGCCCAAGCAGAGAGGGAATAAGATGGAAGACATAAAAGCCCTTGTCGGGAAGATGACGGATGCTGCAACAGAAGCCAAGCAGTACAAGGCAATACTTAATCAGCTTGTCGTGCGTTGCGAGGAATTAGACCAGCAGCTTAAATCAAAGAAGATAACCAAAGAACAATATGATTCCCAAATTTCTGCTATATTCCAGGGCAGGCAGAAAGACCTTGCAATAAAGCAACTTAGGGATTATATTAATGTTCAATTATCAGAACTGGATAAGAATGCTTCCCTGATTGAAGATGCATTCGGGGAGGAAGTTAGAATAGCTCCCACAAAAGGCGAAGAAAAAGTAAATGTCAAAAACATAATGACTTTAAACAGGTTACAAAAAGAAAAGTTCATGAGGGAAGCAAATATAGATGAAGAGCTTCTAGAAGAATTTGTTAAAAGAGCCAAGAAGAAAAAACTGATTGATGTTCGTGTTGAATATACTGTCTATAAGACATCGGGATATGGGACCTATGCAAACAAACTGTTTGACAAATTAAGCGATAGGCTTGTTAACAATTATCCGTCTTTATTCAAGGGCCTTTACCAATCATTGAGAATGTCCGGATTGAAAATAATGTCCAAGACATACATAAGTATGATATTCCTAAATTCCTTGATAGGATTCTTAATATCCTGGATATTTTTCACATTGGTTTGGAAAGATGCAAGCGTAATAATCCAGATATCGAGGGGTCTTGGTTTAGCAATAGTTTTTGCGGCTTTGACAGGCTTGGTTTCTTACTTTTATCCGTCAAGCGTAGCAAGGGAAAAGGAATCCTTGATTAAAAATGAGCTGCCATTTGTTATTATTCATATGTCGGCAGTTGCTGGCTCAGGCGCAAAGCCAATCTCTATTTTTTCTACAATATTATCAACTGATGAATATCCTGCAACCAAGGATGAAATAAACAAGATTGTAAATTATGTAAATATTTTTGGCTATGACTTGTCAACGGCACTGAAATCTGTCGCAAGGTCAACGCCATCATTGCTATTGAAGGATTTGCTTTCTGGAATAGTAAATAACATCGAATCTGGCGGAGACTTGAAGCAATTCCTCTCGGCAGTCGCGGATGAAGCCTTGAACAGGTATAGGCTTGAAAGGCAGAAGTATGTAGAGGTCGTAGCAACTTATTCTGATGTCTATACTGCGTTACTAATAGCAGCCCCATTATTATTTTTTGTCTCATTGGCAATAATACAGACATTGGGCGGGCAGATTGGCGGAGTGCCAGTTGCGACAATTGCGATAATAGGGACATATGTTGTAATTCCGATTGTAAATGTAGGATACTATTTTTTTGTTGATGCGGTGGTCCCCAAATGAAGATGAGATTCAGGAATGTCTATCTTCTATCCATAGCTGGGGCAATAGCTTTTCTAATCTTGGATTTCCTGCTTTTCTTTAGTTTCAAGGCACCGGCAGGACCGACTGCAAGATGGTTTTTCCCTGGTATTATAATCAGCTTAATTCTCGCAGGGCTCCACTTCGGGATTGATTTCATGGGAGAACTAAAAAGGCAGAAAAGAATAGAAGAGAAATTTCTGGATTTTGTCAGGGAGATGGAAAGTGCTGTCAAATCTGGAATTTCAATCCCATCTTCAGTGATGCAGGCTGCACAGAAGGATTATGCTGAATTGGATCCGCACCTTAAAAAATTAGCAAATCAAGTAAGGATTGGCATACCGATTCACAAAGCTTTGACAAATTTTGCAAATGATACTGCAAATAAAGTGATAAAGAGGTCTGTGGCAATAGTGATAGAAGCAGAATTGTCTGGTGGAGACATAGAACATGTATTGGAGTCTGTCACTTTATCATTAACCTCGATAAACAAGGTTCAGGAAGAGAGGAAGTCAGCCATATTCTCACAGATAATACAAGGTTACATTGTATATTTTGTATTTATTGGGATAATGCTTGTATTGCAGGTAAAACTATTCCCGCAACTCACAAAAATCAGTTCTGGAGGTGGAAGCTTGTTTAGCGGAATAACTGGTGGTGCATCATCTAGCGGTTCAGCAGGCTTCGATTTAGACAGGATATTCTTTATACTTGTATTGATACAGGGATTTTTTGCCGGCTTAATGATAGGAAAGTTCACAGAAAATTCTTTAAAGAAAGGAATCATACATTCAGTCATTCTGGTTACTGTTGCAGCATTAATCGTTACGACAGTAAAGGGCGGAATATGAAAAGGGGTGCAACTCATGCAGACTGGGCAGTAAGCCTTGGTATATTCCTAGTATATACACTTTCATTATTCATACTAATCCAGCCAGGTGTTGAGCCGATATTCAGGAATGAGAACCTGATAAAAATAGTAGACAGCTCTTTCTTCAATGAAACTAGGCTTGTACTGGAGAAAACTCCAATAATTTTTACCCCCATAGAGATAGAGGTAGATGGAATTTATGAGGCAGTAATACGAAATGACATACCGCTTTCTGGAAATGAGCTAGACCTTACTGACTTTTACTTAACAGATGATGCTGGGAACCAATTGCCATTTGATATGGACTTTTCAGGAGATGCTGTCAGCGAAATAAGAGTGCAGGCTACTCTTAGCCGCACAGAGCCAACTATAATCTATGTCCATTATTCTCCTAATGCATATGAAGCCCCAGAGGCAATAACTGCCACCATATCAATCAGTGACAAGCTGCCTAAATTGAATTTCACAAGGACATTCGGCAGTATTGAAGTAATGGCAGGGATAAACAGCGAGATTATCAATATAGATGCCGTAAATTTTCCTTGCACTACTCCTGAAGAATATTCAGAATTAAAATCAAAATGGAATTATCCATTAAACAAAGAGTTCCAGATATTCATGGTACCATCGTCAAATCCGAAGTATGAATTGGCTGATATTAAGGATATCTGCAACCAAGTTGAGCCATTCCAGCAAGCCAGCATATTCGTCCAAGAGAGAGTTGATGTGACATTGGATAAGTTTGGAATTCGGAATCCAGTCAGGATAAACATGAGGGTTTGGTAAAATGGATAAAAAAGGATACATAAGGACGCTTGAGGCAGTAATTGCGATTGTAATAATATTGCTGTTCATATTCGCAGTAACCCCGGAAAGAACTGTAAATCCAAAAACAGTGCCGCCACAGGTTGATAGTGCGCAAAGATATATTCTTAAAGAAGTTCAAGACAACCAAGAGCTAAGGGACGAAGCACTAAGCGTGGGCAGTGATGGCTCATGCGGTAGTGATATAGGTGTAGCTCCGAAAATAGATGAATTAGTTTCTTCTAACCTGCCGCCAGGATTTGCTTACGCCTGTGCAATATGCTTAACAACAAGCTGCGTTTTCACGCCTGAGGGCGTAACTACTTCAATATACATGGATGATGTCATGATAACACCTAACAATATCAATGATGGCCCAAAGATTGTAAGGATTTGGTTCTGGCCTTTGCAGTAAAATTTTACCATAATGTATTTAAATATGGGGCTTATTACTATGCTTGAAAAAGAAGGTGAAATTAATCTATATTAAAAGGGGGAAATCATGATAAAAAAGGTGAAAGGGCTCTGGGGCTGGGTTTTTAACTCATTTTTTTCTAAGAAGAAGTCGCTTAAGCTTGGCCTTTATGGGCCGCCAAATGCTGGGAAATCTACATTAGCCAATAGGATATGCAAGGACTGGCTTGGCCAGGAGATGAGCACAGTCTCTGCAATCCCACATGAGACAAGAGAGATTAAGATAAAAGAGAATGTTGTTATTAAGTCAAAAGGCAAGTCTATTTCTTTTAATTTAGTTGATACGCCAGGAATTGCTACCAAGATAGATTATGAAGAGTTCATGAAATTCAAGATGAACAAGGAAGATTCGAAAGAGAGAGCTAAAGAAGCGACTAAAGGGGTAATAGATGCGATAAAATGGCTTGATGACATGAATGCTGTACTAGTAGTACTGGATTCCACATTGAACCCATATTCTCAGGTAAACATAACAATAATCGGAAATTTGGCAGCAAGAAACATACCAGTCATGATTATAGCAAACAAAATTGATTTAAAGAAGGCCGACATCAAAAGAATAGAGGCTGCATTCCCGCAATACCAAGTTGTAGGGATTTCAGCTGAAAAAGGAGACAATGTTGAGCAGTTTTACGATTCGCTGTTCAAGCTGGTGAAATAAAAAAATGATAACATTGCAATTTGTGCCTTACATTGAGGTTGCAAGCTTAACTTCTGAGAGAAAAGTGCAGAAACTATTAAACATCGTTAAAACCAATAAAATAGTATTGATGCAGGGTAGATTGAAACCTAATGAAGAGACCGAACTGATACAGAAGACTATGGAGCTAGTTGACAAGGAATTCAAGGGCATTGAATTATGCACTATATACCCTGAATCAAAAGAGAAAAAATTATGGTCACAAGTCAGGAATACATTGATAAAATTCTTGGTTGGCGGAAGAGATGGATTTACAATAATCGGGCCGGCATCTGTTGTTAAGGAGATTAGAAGAAATCCAGGCAAAATAGAATTATTCACACAGAACTTAGGCAGCAGTAATGGGAGACGATAATGCCTCACCAATGTGTAAAATGCGGCACAGTTTATGCCAATGGGGCTGCTGAACTTCTTAAAGGGTGCAAATGCACAGGAAGATTCTTCTTTTTTGTACGCGAAGAAGATTTAGACAAAGCCAAAGAAGTAACTACAAGCCTTTCTGACGATGAGAAGAAGCAGATGGAATTTGATGTCTTGGATATTGTAGGCGATACATTAGACAAGGACAAGCCAATAATTCTTGATTTTGAATCTATCAGAGTTTTGAAGCCTGGGAAATATGAACTTGATTTGGTAGATTTATTTAAAGGCAGGCCGCTTGTATATAAATTAGCAGAAGGGAAATATGTGATTGATATTGTTTCTACTTTTGAATCTAAAGGCGAAGAAAAGAAATAATCTTTTTGATATATCATTTATAGAATATAAATATATTTAAACTAATTTAAAATCCTAAAACATCCTAATGGGTGGTTTTACAGAAAAAGAGCTGAAATTGTTAGAGCAGATTGTTACTAATTCTACAGGAGATGTTTTTTGCATTAGTGGGCTATCTCCAGAATTGGCTGGCGGAGTATTGGCAAGATACAGCCGGGCACCTACTGGCCTTAGAGAGACAATCTTAAAAGAATTCTTGGATGAAAACGGAAACCCAAGCGTTGAGAAAGGCAGTGAATTGATGAACAGAGTATTGAATCAATTTGGGGATGAGTCAGTAGCTGAATTAGCCGGGACATGGCTCTGCCTAGAAAATGTTTCTAACTTAATCACTAAGATAGTAGAAGACCGGAGAATCGGTGGCTCACCAATCGAAAAATCAACAAGATATGTTCTTTACGACAAGAAAGTTGATGGGGAGTGGCAATATGTAAGGCCTAAAAACATAATGAAATCCCATATTGCAGGGCTTTATGTTGAGACTATGGATGGCATTTTTGAGACTTACACTTCACTGGTAGAGCCAATGAAAAATCTTTTCAAGAAAAGGCTGCCAAGGGATAAATTTGTTATATCTGTATATAGAGACGGGAAAAAGCTGGATGATGTACATGAGAATGAGCTAGCCTCTGATGATGAAAAGAAAGCTTTTAGCCATGCTTATAATTTTACTCTAAGAAGCGCAACGTGCGACATTATAAGATGCATATTACCTGCAGCAACAAAGACTAATGTTGGATTATACGGCAATGGAAGGTTCTATATGAACCTGCTAAACAGGTTATGGTCTGAAGATTTGGATGAAGCGAATAATCTAGCAAACTTGATAAAAATTGAGCTTGACAAGGTAATACCAACTTATATCAAGCGCGCCGAGAGAAATGAATATGATGTTTCTGTAAACATGGAGATTAGGAAATTAGCTTCAGAGATATTCAATAATGTTTCAGTCTCAAAAGAAAAGGAAGTAGCATTATTTGAAGATTCTCCAGAGAATTTCTATGACAATCTTGTTGCAGAGATGTTATTCCAATATGCAAGGCATCCGACAAGTCAGATAAGGGAGATGGTCAGCAAACTAAATCCGGATGTTAAAAAAAAGATTGTTGACACTTATCTTGGCGAACGCAGAACAAGAAGGGACAGGCCTGGAAGGGCATTTGAGTTTGGCTATCCCATAAGGTTTGACCTTGTCGGAGGATTTGCTGAGTACAGGGATTTGCAAAGGCATAGGATGCTAACACAGCAGAGGCAGGATTTAGGGGTAGATTTGGGCTACAGTATTCCTGAAGAGATAAATGAAATAGGAATGCTTGACAAAGTACAAGAGTGCTTTGATAAATCAGAATATCTTTATGGAAAACTTAAGCATGCTGGGTTTGAAGTAGAAGCACAATATGCCGCATTATTTAATCATTTCATAAGATGGAGCATGGGAATGGTTCCAAGAGAATTAGGGCACTTAACAGAATTAAGATCAGGGAAAGCAGGTCATCCAAGATACAGAAGGATGGCCCAGAATATGGCTAAACTTTATCTTGAAGCTCATCCCGAAATGGAACCATTGCTGCGTTTTGTAGATTACAGCGATGAAGGAAACAAGATTGCTAGGGCAGAAGCTGAAGCAAGGACTGCGTACAAGAGTTTGGTTACTGGCGTTTCTAATGATACTGATGAATAACTTTAGCATATTTTAAATACTGATATATAATTCAAAATTCTTATGGATTTTTTATTTCCGCACGATGAGCCTAGAAAAATACAAAAGGGGCTGATGGAACAAGTCTATTCTGCCATAAGCCAGAGATACAGCCTAATTGTTCATGCTCCAACAGGCATAGGAAAAACAGCAAGCGCATTATCTCCAGCATTGACATTTGCCTTGAAAAATAAAAAAACAATTTTCTTCCTTACATCAAGGCACATGCAGCATAAAATCGCTATAGAAACATTAAAACTAATCGGCAAAAAATATTCTCTAAACATAAAAACAGCCGATATTATCGGCAAAAAGCACATGTGCGCACAATCTGGGATAAGCGAATTGACTTCATCAGAATTTTCCGAGTATTGCAGGTCACTGAGGGAAAAGGATGGATGCAGCTTCTATACAAATGTCAAAAGCAAGGGGAAGATTACTCCTATCGCGGCTAAAACAATTGCTGACTTGCAAAAGATTTCACCTGTGGGTGTTGAAGAGGCTAATAATATATGCTCAAGAGCAATGCTGTGCCCTTACGAGATGGGGGCATTATTGGGAAAGGATGCTGATGTCATCATTGCGGATTATTTTCATATGCTAAATCCAAGTGTGAGAGACTCACTTTTCAAAAGGATACAGAAAGACCTTGGAGACTGCATAGTGATAATGGATGAGAGCCACAACCTTCCAGAAAGGGCAAGAAACTTATTGACAAGCGTTACCAGCACATTGATTATAGACATTGCAGTAAAAGAGGCAAGGCAATTAGGATTAAATGAGATTGCAGATTCAATAATAAAAATTGCTGATGCTTTGATTTTTGTAGCAAGAAAGATGCCAATTGATTCAAATGAAATGCTGGCCGAGAAGCTTGAGTTTATATCAGAAATAGAAAAAATATCCAGCTATGAAATATTAGTCGGGAATTTGAGAATAGTAGCCGATGCTGTTCTGGAAGAGAAAAGAAGGTCTGCTGCTTCAAGCTTGGCTAATTTCCTGGAATCCTGGCTCGGCCCTGAAGACGGATTTGCCAGAATATTGAAAAGAGAATTTACTAAGACTGGAAAACCATTTGTTTCATTGTCTTATAAATGCATGGATCCTTCAATAGTGATAAAGCCATTTGTAGATTCAGTCCATTCAGCTGTTTTCATGTCTGGAACGTTGAATCCTGCTGAGATGTATCGTGACGTATTTGGCTTGGATGAAAATAGGACCATAGTTGCAGAATACGATAATCCTTTCCCTAAAGAAAATAAATTGACATTGATAATCCCTGAAACCTCTACCAAATTTACAGTAAGAAGCAGGGAGATGTACACTTTGATCGCAAGAAGATGTGCTGAGATAGCAAATGCCGTGCCAGGAAATTCAGCAATGTTCTTCCCTAGCTACCAGATAAGGGATGATGTGTATGCTGAAATGCAAAATATCTGCGAGAAAACAACTTTTCTTGAACAGCCAAAGATGACGCAACCGGAAAAAAATGAAATGCTGGAAAATTTCAAGTCATACAAGGATTCAGGTGCAGTATTGTTAGCGACATCATCAGGAAATTTCGGCGAGGGGATAGACTTAATTGGGGATTATTTGAGATGTGTTACTATAATAGGGCTGCCCTTATCCAAGCCAGACTTGGAAACCCAGAAATTAATAGAATATTATGACATGAAATTCAATAGGGGCTGGGATTACGGCTACATTTATCCTGCATTGATAAGAACAATGCAAAATGCAGGAAGGTGCATAAGAAGCGAGACCGACAGGGGAGTTGTTGTTTTCTTGGATGAGAGATACTTATGGAACAGGTATTACAGGTGCTTTCCGCAGGACTGGAACATAAAGGTATCAGGAAAGCCAATGGAAGCGATAAGAGAATTCTTTTCAATGAATATTGCACCTTAGAAACTTTTATATTGGTTAACCATATATTAAAACTAAAAAAGGTGATATGATTGAACGAAGAGGTAAGGTCTGTAATATTGGAATTATTGGATGAAGCTTATGATGCATTCAAGGATGATGATTCTAAGACACTAAAAGATATTTCTGATTACACATTGCACTATGCAGGAATATTCCAGGATGCAGATTCAACATCAATTGCAGTATTAGTGTATTCTCTGGCTAAAGTTTTGGAAAGAAGGAAGATGCATAAATATGCACAGTGGGAGACATTCAGAAGAGATGCATTGCAATATCTGAAGAGTGCGAGGACTGCTTTGGACAATCTTGATGTCGAGAAATACAATGCAACTATAAAATACATATTCCATGGGCTTGGCAAATTAGAAGATAAGTTTGGGCAGTATGTTACTGAAGTAATAAGGCAAGCTAAAATCAAAAAAGGCTCTGGTGTTTACGAGCACGGGATTTCTGTATCAAGGGCGGCCGAAATTTTAGGAATTTCCCCTTGGGAATTGAGCGAATTTATTGGGCAGAGAAAACAAGTGGACAAGGTATCGCTTGCTACACTAAGCGTCAAGGAAAGGATAAAGATGGCAAGAGGCTTATTCAGATGAGATCAATAGTAATGGACACAGGTGTCATAATCAGTTTGGCATCAAATGGATTATTATGGCTGCTTGAGCCAATGCGCAAAAGATTCAAAGGGGAATTCTTGATACCATCATCAGTAAGAAGAGAGATAATAGACATGCCCTTGCAATCTTTAAGGTTTAAGCTTGAGGCAATGCAGGTTTTATCTGAAGTGGCCAAAGGAAACATTAAGTTATACGAATCACCAGACATAATAGAAGAAGCTAAGAGGCTATCTGAAATATCTAATAACATCTTCAGGGCGCAGGGCTCTTACATACAAATAATGCAGTCTGGGGAAATAGGGGCAATAGTCCTGGCAAAGAAAGTTGGTGCCGAAGCCTTGCTTGTGGATGAGAGAGCAACCAGGGTATTAATAGAAGAGCCAATAAAGCTCAAAGAACTATTGCAGAGTAAGCTGCATACAAAGGTTGAGGTTAATTTTGGCAATCTTGAGAAATTTAAGCAGTACACTGCAGGAATGAAGGTCATAAGGTCAATAGAGTTCTGCGTTGTGGCTTTTGAGTTTGGGCTTCTTGATGGATATGCCCTATCAGGAGAGCAGAAGTTTGTTCGCGGTGAGCTCAAGGGCAAGCTCTTAGAAGCCATATTATGGGGCCTGAAAATGAGGGGGTGCTCTATTTCTGATGAGGAAATAATTAGATATATGGAGCTTGAGGGCTTCAGTTCCATACAATAAGCTAATCATTATATTCTGGCTTCTTGAGCCTTATAACATAAGTTTTATAAATATCTCCGTCGAGAAGATAGCCTAGTTTATCACCCCAGAAAGTGTTACTACCGTAAGGTTTATATAAGGGTTGTTACTTCTGGATGGTTGCATAATTGCGATGATTTCGTATTATGACAAAATAACTCTATGGAGGAACAAAAATGAAAGCAATAAGAAAAGTGATGAGCTTTCTGATATCAATGTTGTTGGTATTTCCAGCAGCTGTTATGGCAGTTCCGACCTTTACCTCCGAAGTCAAGGTCAACGGCCATGAGATGTCAGTTGGTGAAACACTAGAATTAGTAAGGGGCGACACACTCGACCTCAGTCTTGCAGTATCTGCAGACGAAGACGTAAACGATGTCAGGTGGAGAGCCTGGATAGGTGGATATGAAGCAGACGTCATAGAAACAAGGTCAGACATGTTTGACTTGAATGATGGCGTAACAAGGCTACAAGATTTATCTCTTGAATTGCCAAGCGACATGGATGCATCAGAGGAATATACTCTGCACGTTGAATTGATGAACGGGAATGTTGATTACAGCTTCCCAGTAGAGCTGCTTGTTTCAAGAGACAGGCACAGGGTTGACGTACAAGATGTCCTTGTAAGCCCAAGCACTTCAGTTAACGCTGGAGACTCAGTTTTCGTTACCGTAAGGTTAGAGAACATGGGCGACAGAAAGGAAGAGGACATTAAGGTAACAGTCAGTGCCTTAGGCCAAAGCGCTTCAACTTATGTTGATGAATTGGCTGCTTACGAAATAAGCAATGAAGATGAGGAATCCTCAGACTCTTCAAATGCTTTATTGGTAAGAATACCTAAAGATGCAGCAACAGGCGACTACGACTTGAATGTTGATGTCAGCTACAACCGTGGAAGAGATTCCGTAACAGCAAAGAAAGTTCTTCACGTAACAGGAAGAACAGCTGCACAAGGAACCTCAGCAGTTGATGCTTTAGTATCAGTTGATGCAAGCACACAATCAGTTGGACAAGGCGCAGAAGCTTCTTACAGAGTTTCTTTCGCAAATGTCGGAACTGAAACACAGCTCTTCTCAGTAAGAGCAACCGGTACCCAGCTATGGGCAGACAGCAGAGCAGAGCCAACCTTTGTCTCAGTTGCACCTGGCCAAACAGGGGAAGTTGTTGTTTACTTGAAGGCTCACAGCGATGCTGAGCTTGGAAACAAATTGTTCACATTGCAAATCTACGCTGGCGAAAAGCCAGTTAAAGAAGTTGCAGTTGGAGCAAGAGTAACCGAAGCTAAACAAGCTGCACCAACCGGTTCAGTTGTAAGTGACTTATTGTCAACTTCAACACTGAAGCTAGGATTTGTTGCATTGATTGTTCTTTTAGTGATAGTTGGTTTAGTTGTTGCCTTAAGAAAGCTTAAGGAAGACGACGATTACCCACTAGAGCCTAAAGACGGTCAGACCTACTACTAAGTAGGTTTTTTTTATTTTTTTATTAATTTTATTTTAAATTTGATGGCATTCTTCCTAATTATTCTTTAGATAATCCAGTAAACCAAAAGTAGAATTATTGATAATCATTGAGGGGCAGTCCGATTAATTCAGCCTAAATATTTAGCAAATCAATTGCTGCCTTGTATAGCCAATACTTCTAAGCAACACATAAGCATTCAGCATTAATGGCACAAGCTTGTATCTATTTTTTTCATTGTTAAATATATAATCTCGTTGTTCTCTTGCATTTAGATTCTCTAATTTACTGCATTCTTTTAATGTAAGGCCGGAGCTGAACATTGCCCTCTTTGTATCCTCGAACATCTGCCAGTATGTCTTTTGCTGAGAATCCTTTAGGATTGCATCTTCGCCAGTCTCGCTGCTTATTGCCTTATCTTCCTTAATTAGATCAATTAGCCAGCCGCCAGGAAGCCTGAAATAGAAATTGTTCAGGAATTCAGAAGCAGCTTCAACTTTGTTTGAATTGTAATTAGTGCAGGACTTTAATTTTTCATTATCTTCTTGACTCAAGAATGACGTAATTGAGTCTATCCTTTTGTTTGCCTCTACTTTCTCGATTTCTTTACAAATATCCTCGATTGCCATCACGAAATGGTAATGATAATTGTATATAAAGCTTACCCTTTAATCCAGGGAACTTCCATGTCATCTATGCGCCAATTAGGGTTTATATCGGCATTCTTGGCATTTAGGGTGTTTATGCTGTATCTGTATTGCATCAGGCCAAGCATTGCTATCATTGCCCCATTATCACCGCAATACTGCAATGGTACCGGAAAAAACCGGCAGCCTCTAGACTTGCACATGATGTCCAGCATCTCGCAGAATCTCTTATTGGCAGCAACGCCGCCTATTAGTATAACTTCTTCCTTGCCGCAATGTGCCAATGCTCTTTCAGTCACCTCTGCAACCATAGCGAAACAGGTCTCCTGCAATGAGAAGCACAAATCCTCTACCTTGGCGCCTTTTTTCAATAACTGCTCGGCCTTTGTTGCTATGCCAGAGAAGCCAACATCCATTCCTTTAACAACATAAGGCAGCTCGATATATTTGCCGTTTTTGGCCAATTCTTCTATCTTCGGGCCAGCTGGAAACCCTAATCCAGCTAACCTTCCAAACTTGTCTAATGCATTGCCCATGCCTATGTCCATTGTCTCGCCAAACACCCTGAACCTTCCGCCTTCATGTGCGATTATCTGCGTATTGGCGCCTGAAACAAAAACATAAATTGGATCTTTTGTCTTGGTTATTTGCCTTCCAATCTCTAAATGGGCCGCCAAATGATTAACTCCAATCAATGGCTTGTTCAGCTTGACAGACAATGACTTTGCAAACTCCAAGCCAGCTAATAATGCTGGAGCCATTCCAGGACCTTGGGAAAAAGCTATCAATGAGATGTCTTTCTCTTTTATTCCAGCAGCCTTTAATGACCCTTCATAAACAGAATCCCTTACTTTCCTGTGATGCTCCCTTAGCTCATTAGGTATCATACCGCCTTTCTCAGAAACATACATGTCCTTTTCATTTGATAAAATCTCTATTCCTTTCTTGGTATCTTTGACCATGCCAATCCCTAAGGTATGAGCCGTGCATTCTATCGCTAAACATATCTCATTTGACATGCTACTTTGGATTAAGGAAGTTGTTTAAATGCTTTATTATATAGAATTAATATATCCTTCCTCGCTTATCGAAAACTTGGATATATAGGATATTCTCTTTAAAATCTATATCAATTAATGCCCGATAATTTCCTATTCTTAATTTATAGACTTTTTCTCCTTCAAAATGCTCTAAGTATCTAAATGGATCTTTTTTAACTTCATCCATCTTAGCTAGAACTCTTCTTATTAATTCTTGTGATAATCTTGATAGATTTTTAGTAGCTTTTGGATGCCAGATGATTTCAAAATTCATCTTAGAAGTTTCTTTTTTAATGCTTCTTGAGAGATATATTTACTCTTTGGTGTCTTGCGTGCTTCTTCTAACAATTTTCTTGTTTTATCTGTTAATTTCTCATCTTCTGAGAGAATATGCTTTATTACTGCGATATCTCTTTTTAAAACTTCTAGGTCTTCATTCATGTGTTTTATTGTTCCATTTGCCATATTGGAATATATTCCATTTAAAGTTTATATGCCTTTTGGAGTGAATTTCGAAAATCTTTTGGTGATTTCGGAAATTTAATGTTAATTTCCATAATACTTATAAATGAGCAGTTAAAAAGACTACTAAACTCTTACTGGAGGCAATAAAAATGACGGAAAAAACAGCAGTCGTAAATCAACCAGCACCAGAATTCACAGTTAATGCTTTTCAGAATGAAGAAATAAAAAAAATAAGCCTTAAAGATTACCGAGGAAAATGGGTAGTTTTAGTATTCTATCCTGCAGACTTCACTTTCATATGTCCTACTGAACTTGGCGAATTAGCTGATAACTATGAGAGGTTCAAGGCATTAAATGTAGAAGTATTGAGCGTAAGTACAGACACTGCCTTTACACACAAGGCATGGCATGATTCTTCTCCAACTATCAAAAAAATAAATTATCCGATGCTTGCAGATACAGATGGCAGCATGTGCAAGGCTTATGGTACTTATATTGAAGGGGAAGGATTGAGCTTGCGGGGAACATTCATAGTTGATCCAGATGGAGTGTTGAAAGCATATGAGCTGCATGACAACAGTATAGGGAGAAGCTCAGCTGAATTATTAAGAAAAGTTGAAGCAGCAAAACATGTAAGGGAACATCCTGGATTGGTGTGCCCTGCATCATGGGTGCCTGGAAAAGAAACATTGAAGCCCGGCGTTGACTTGGTAGGGAAGATCTGAATATGGTAATGCTTGAAGGATTACAAATAATAAAAAGCTATTTGCAAGAAAGCTTGGAAGATGAAGGCTATAGGTTTTTTACAAATATATCCTTGTTTTCCGGCTATGAAATTGAAGCAGAAAGAGATTCAGAGGGATATTTCAATTATCAGAATTTTTCATACAAAAAGAGAGCAATGCCATTTACTGATTCTGAACTTGTAGAAAAGGTAAAAGATTTTGGTAAATATTCTGAAATACGGATAGAAGAGGCATTTGATATCTTCGGAAGGCTTTTGCCTGATTACAAGGCAGTTTATGTTAAGGACGGAAAGCCACTAAAATCTACTTTATAGGCTTATAACCTCACAATACATAAACTTTATATACTTCTTTTTAATTTCCGTTAACTATGGTTAACAAAATGCTATTGCACCCACAAGAAATAGAAACTTTCTATATATTGCCAACTTTAAGGAGATATTTTGCTATTTACATGAAAGAGCAGGGAATGAAGCAGAAGGACATTGCTCAATTGCTAGGAATTACGACTGCCTCTATAAGCCAATACACAAGCGAAAAGCGTGCACACCAAATAGATTTTGATGAAAAGACTTTGGAAGAAATAAAGAAGTCTGCACTAAAAATAAAAGATAGATTCAGCTATATGAAAGAAACACAGACTATCCTGACTTTATTAAGAAACAGCGATGTGCTATGCAAGATACACAAACAATTCTCAGAAGTTCCTGAAAACTGTGAACCGAAAGCAGTAGGCTGCCTTGTTGCAAGCAACTGCCTTACAGGGGGCTGCATACAATGAAAACAGAAACGGTTGAGATTAAAGAAAAGAAGCATTTGAATATAGACATCAATCGAGATTTATACGATCATGCTGATGACCATAAGTCCAAATTTGTTGCCAAGCCGGGAATAAATGAAGAAGTTGTAAAAATGATATCAAAAACGAAGAATGAGCCGGATTGGATATTGCAAAAAAGATTGCAAGGCTTGAAATTATTCTTGGAAACCCCTATGCCTACATGGGGCCCTGACTTGTCTAAACTGAATCCTGAAGAAATTGTCTATTATGTAGATCCAAATGCTAAAGAAACTAGCAACTGGGATGAAGTCCCTGAAGAAATCAAGAAAACTTTTGACAGATTGGGAATTCCTGAAGCTGAAAAGAAGGCATTGTCTGGAGTTGGTGCGCAATATGATAGCTCAGTTGTTTACCACAATATAGAAAAATCACTGAAAGAAAAAGGAGTTATTTTTGAAAACATGGATGTTGCAGTTCATAAATATCCTGAGCTTGTAAAAAAATATTTCATGACAAGCTGCATTCCAGTCAATGATCATAAATTCATAATGCTGCATGCTGCAGTGTGGTCAGGTGGAACATTTATCTATGTGCCTAAAAACGTAAAAGTAGAACTTCCTCTTCAAGCTTATTTCAGAATGAATGCACAAAAAGGCGGACAGTTTGAACATACTTTAATTATCGTCGATGAGGGAGCAGAACTGCATTATATTGAAGGGTGCAGCTCTCCGAGTTACAGTTCCAATTCATTGCATGCCGGCTGCGTCGAACTTCATGTTCTTCCTGGAGCAAAAATGAGATATTCATCTATAGAAAATTGGAGCAGAAACGTTTACAACCTGAACACAAAACGAGCGATAGTCCATAAGGGTGCGCATGTCGAATGGATAAACGGTAATATGGGATCGAGCCGAACTATGCTCTATCCATGTTCTGTTTTAGTCGGAGAAGGAGCAAGGTCTGAAAGTTTAGGCATAGCATTTGCCGGCCCAGGACAAGACCAAGACACAGGCTCTAAAGTAATACATGCAGCACCAAATACAACCTCAATAATCCAAGCCAAAAGCATAAGTAGGGGCGGAGGGATTTCTACTTATAGGGGCTTAGTAAAAGTAACACCAAATGCTATCAATGTAAAATCAAACGTAAAGTGCGATGCATTGATTGTCGATAATAAGTCCTCTTCAAAAACATATCCTTACAACAAGATAGACAACAATCAGGTAAACATCGGCCATGAAGCTACTGTTGGAAAAATAGGTGATGAGCAAATATTCTACCTGATGAGCCGTGGCTTAAGCGAACAGCAGGCAATGCAGATGATTGTTTCTGGGTTCATAGAACCGATAGTCAAGGCTTTGCCGTTGGAATATGCAGTCGAATTGAACAAGCTAATAGAATTGGAAATGGAAGGATTTTAACTTTTCTTCAGCGGGACTAAAATGAATGAAACGAATAAACAAGAGAAAGGAATGGAATCAATTAGGAAGAATGCTATTGACAAATATCATTCCCTTGAGATGCCTATATTGAGATATGGCTTAGGGATTTATGTTGATTTGGCTGATCTTAAGATTGATGATCTCTTAAAAGAGAGCAATACAAAAGATAAATTGAGGATTGATGCTGACCTAAAGGTAAAGATTGTTAATCTCGCATTCGCAGAGAAGGATTTTCTTGACAAGTATTTTGATAAATTAGTAAGCTATAATGAGAATAAATTAACTGCTTTGCATTATGCGGTATTGAATGATGCCTTAGCAATAATAATCCCTAAAGGAATATCCCTAGCAAAGCCGATATTGATAAATTCCAATTTAATTTCAAAATCAAAATCTGAAAGCATAATCATAATTGCGGAAGAGAATTCTAAGGCCGCCGTGATAGAAATCTCTGAATCTTCTGGGGATGCTTATTTCAAAAGCCAGATTATACAAGTTTACGCTGAAAAGAATTCTGAATTGACATATTGTTCATTACAAAATCTTAATGAAAAGACTTATAATTTCTCTGTTAAACGCGGCGAGGCAAAAGGGAACGCAAAGATAAAGTGGGTTGATGTTGCATTTGGCGGGAAATTCAGCCAATTGAGGATGAGGACAGAGCTAATTGCTCCTGGCGCGATTACTAAAAAATACGGAGTTTTCTTCGGCAATGGAAAACAGCAGTTTGACCTTAACATTGAATCAATTCATAAGACACATCATACTGAATCTTCAATGCATAACAGGGGAGTATTGAACGATTATGCTAAATCAATCTTCCGTGGAACGGTGAAAATAGATAAGAATGCTTACGGCTCAATTGGGCATCAGAAATCTGATGTTATACTTCTTGGTGAGAATGCCAAATGTGATGCCGTTCCCATATTAGATGTTGAGAATGATGAAGTTGTATGCTCCCATGGCATGACAATGGGCCAGTTAGATCCAGACCAGATATTCTACCTGCTTTCAAGGGGCCTGAATGAAGACGATGCGAAGAAAATGATACTTCTTGGATTCCTCGAGCCATTGTTCAGGGAATTGGAAAATGAAGAATTACGAGAGAAAATGCTTGATTTGGTAGACAAGAAAACAATATTCAAAGAAGCAATAGAGGTGAAAAATGCAAGTAACTAAAAATTTACAGCTTCTTGACGGCAGATTGGTTAATGATTTCCCGATATTGAAGCAGACAGTAAACGGAAAGAGGCTTGCATACATGGATAATGGCGCAACTACACAAAAGCCCCAAGAAGTAATTGATGCAATGACAAATTATTACCAGAAAGACAATGCAAATGTGCACAGGGGAGTTTATCAGTTATCACAAAGGGCTACTACTGCATACGAGCACGCACATGATGTTGTTGCAAAATTCATAGGAGCAAAATTTGAAGAAGTAATATTCACAAAAAGCGCAACAGAAAGCCTGAACCTTTTGGCCTATTCTTTGGGAAGCACATTGAAACCTGGCGATGAAATTGTTTTAAGCCAAATGGAGCATCATAGCAATTTAGTCCCATGGCAGCAATTGGCAAAAGAGAAAGGTTTGGCATTGAAGTTCATTCCCATCATAGAAAATTACAGGCTTGACATGGATGCTGCTAAAAGATTGATTACACCAAAAACAAAGATAGTTTCTATTGTACATATGTCAAATGTGCTCGGAACAATAAATAATGTAAAAGAATTAGCTAAATTGGCTCATGCAAATGGATCTTTCATGATTATTGACGGAGCGCAATCTGTCCCCCATATGCCAGTCAATGTCAAGGAACTGGATTGTGATTTCTTGGTTTTTTCCGGCCATAAGATGCTTGCGCCAACGGGAATTGGTGTATTGTATGGCAAAAAAGAGATTTTAGAAAAAATGAAACCTTTCTTGTATGGCGGTGATATGATAAGCGAAGTTACTTTTGAAAACTCTACTTGGAATGACCTTCCGTGGAAATTTGAAGCTGGAACGCCAAACATAGCCGAAGCTGTTGGGTTAGCGGCTGCCATTTACTATTTACAAAAATTAGGGATGGGGAAAGTGTTTGAGCATGATCTTTTCATTACATCATATGCTTTGGAAAAGTTGTCACAAATAGATGGCTTAAAGATAATCGGGCCGAGCAATATTGATGAAAGAGGCGGTGCAGTATCATTTACATTGGAGGGAGTCCATCCTCATGACTTAAGCGAAATATTAGACCGGTTCGGGGTGGCGGTAAGAGGCGGCCATCATTGCGCAATGCCATTGATGTCTGCATTAAAATTAAACAGCACTACCAGAGCTTCATTTTATGTATATAATACTAAAGAAGATGTTGATATTTTGGTTGAAGGAATAAAAAAAGCCAAGGAGATATTCAAATGAACGAGAAATTTCCTTTGACTCAGGAAGAAGCTGCCTTGATAGACCGTAATGAAGTAGGTCCCAGCAATTTAACTGAAGAGGAAGAGCTGTACAAAGAAAACATAATAGATCATTACAAGTATCCGCACAATACTGGCGTTTTGCAAGATTATACTTTTTCAAGACGAGAGTTCAATCCTTTATGCGGCGATGATATTGCCCTATATGTCAAAGTAAGCAGCGGGGAAATATCAGATATCTCCTTTGTGGGAAAAGGATGCGCAATAAGCCAGGCTTCTATTTCTATGCTGACTGACAAGGTAAAAGGCATGCAGCTAAAGGAGGCTAAAGATATAAAAAGGGAAGAGGTCCTGGGCATGCTTGGTATACCTATAGGGATAGTAAGAATGAAATGTGCATTGTTGTCATTGAAAGCATTGTCAAGAGGAATTGAACAGTTTGAAACCGGGGGACAAGATGAAGAAGCTGGAAGTTGTTAACCTGCATGTTGAAGTAGATGGCGTTGAAATAATCAAGGGATTGGATTTAGTTGTGCAACCAGGAACAGTGCATGTTCTTATGGGACCGAATGGTTCTGGTAAGAGCACTTTGGCAAATACACTGATGGGCCATCCTAAATATAAAGTTACTCAAGGTAAAATAGCATTAGACGGGAAAGACATAACCAGCGAGAAAGCTAATGTTAGAGCAAAAGAAGGATTATTCTTGTCATTCCAATATCCATCAGAAGTAACTGGCGTTACAATGAACAGTTTCTTGAGGACTGCCTTGAATAACCTGCACGGGAAGAAGTATAATGTTTTAGAATTCAATAATATACTCAAAGACAAAATGACTGAACTGAAAATGGATTTTTCTTTTAGCAAAAGATACTTGAATGAGGGCTTCTCTGGCGGAGAGAAGAAACGGGCTGAGATTTTACAGCTTGCAATGATAGAGCCGAAATATGCCTTATTGGATGAGACTGATTCCGGATTGGATGTTGATGCAATTAAGATTGTAGCAGATGGAATAAATAAATTAAAGCAGAAGGGAATGGGTGTCCTGTTGATAACTCATTATAACAGATTTCTTGAATACCTGAAACCAGACTGGGTAACTGTAATTGACAAGGGCCTTATTGTTAAATCGGAAGGAGATGTTGAGCTTGCAAGGACCATAGAAAAAGAAGGCTTTGACAGGTTCGTGAAGGCTGTGCCTGTTCTTGCTAACGAAAGAAAAGAATTGACTGTAAAAGATTCATTGACAAAAGAAGACCTTGTTGAAGTTTTCAAAGGCTATGAAGATCCTGAACTGCACATAGATGTATGGACTCTTGGGCTGATTTATAATATGGAAATTCTTGGCGATACTGTGAAAATATTATTAACATTCACTTCTCCAATGTGCCCATTTGGGCCGCAGATGGTTGATGAGCTTACTAGGAGAATCAAAGAGAAAGGCGTCGAGCATGTTGAACTAAATATTACATTTGAACCGCCGTGGCAGCCTTCTGAAGAATTAAGGACAGCCTTGGGTGTATAAAATGACTGAGAAATTAGAAGAATTTGTAATGGGTCCTTATAGAGAAATGGCTAAACCATTAAATCTTTTTTCAGATGA
>JAHFJF010000001.1:21721-23874 GCA_023245975.1 archaeon | reverse complement strand
ACTAAGAATAAGTTGTACAAGCTAAAGGCGGATTGCTATGGAGACAATGTAAATATGGACAAACAGACATTATTGGCCGATGTAAAGGCAGTTACGTTGCACATGTTCGAAGTTAAAAATGAAAATGGCAAGTGGCTCTGCAGGTTTGTATTGGATATATAATACAAACTTATTTAATCATTAAAACACTATAATCTACAAGATGATGGAAATGATTCTTGATTATGCAACCGTAGTGGCTTTCATTGCACTGACTATTGACATATTATTCCAAATTACAAGGATAATAAAAAGAAAATCTTCTCGAGATATCTCAATTAATGGCTGCATTATAAGGCTAATTGCAGTATTTGTGCTTCAAATTAAATTCGTAATATTAGATGACTCCTGGCTGATATTCGGTCAGGCCTTGTTTAACATATTCTACCTGGCTTATTTTATTCTTGTAATAAAATATAGAAAATAAATGCTGTTATTCTTATAAAATCTGGCAAATCAAACATTAAAATCCTATCCCTAGAGACCCTGGAGACTGATTTAGCGAAATACATATAACCTAAGTTGGCTTAATAAAACTGAGCAAGATTATGCCCAATGCAAAAAAGAAGTGGAAAATAGATATAACTTATCGCCTATACCATCTTATGCAAAATGTGTTATTTAACACGTTCTGGCTTAATCTTAATAAATCATTTAATATTGAAAAATTTGAGGCTTCAAAGTGAGATTATTAAATTACATTGATGGCAGATGGAAGAAATCAGTTACTGGCCAGACATACAATGTGATAAACCCCTATACTGAAAAAGTATTGGCAAGCGCACAGAAATCCAATGAAGACGATGCAAGGGCTGCTGTTGATTCTGCAAGAAAAGCATTTGATGACGGGAAATGGAGCGGCATTCTGCCAAGCGACAGGGCGAAGGTGTTATGGAAGATTGCTGATTTACTCGAGAAAGAATTAATTGATTTTGCAAGACTGGAATCTTTGAATACAGGCAAGACGATAAAATACAGCAGAGATTCTGATATGCCATTTGTAATTGATAATTTCAGGTTCTTTGCCGGGGCTTCAAGAGTATTGGAAGGGAAAGCGGCAGCGAATTATACAGGTTTAGGAGATAGCATAATTAAACGCGAGCCAATCGGTGTTGTTGCCGGAATTATACCCTGGAATTATCCTTTATACATTGCCACATGGAAGATTGCGCCTGCTTTAGCTGCTGGGAATACTATTGTACTAAAACCAGCGTCTTACACTCCTTTGACTTTGATGAAATTTGTCGCTATTGCAGAAAAAGCAGTATTACCAAGGTGCGTATTGAACGTTGTTACTGGTCCAGGAGAAGTCGTAGGAAAAGAATTGGCAATGAATGTAGAGGTTGACATGATTTCACTTACTGGAGATACAGCAACAGGAAAGAAATTGCTGGAACATGTTTCTAAGAACATTAAAAAAGTACATCTTGAGCTCGGGGGGAAAGCTCCAATGGTTGCAATGGAAGATGCAAATTTGGAGATGGTCGCACAAGGTGCAGTTGTTGGCGGTTTTTGGAATACCGGCCAGGATTGCACTGCTGTGACAAGAGTTTATGCTTCTTCTAAAATGATGCCTAAATTAGCTGCTAGGATGGTTGAAGTTGCCAAGAAATTCAAATTGGGGGATCCGCTAAGCAAGGAAACAGACATGGGTCCATTGATTTCTGCTAAACAGAGAGATAGGGTGGAAGGCTATGTAGAATTGGCCAAAAAAGAAGGAGCTAAAATATTGACTGGCGGAAAAAGGCCTAACTTAAAACGTGGTTATTTCTTTGAGCCCACAATAATATCTAATGCCCCACATAATTCAAGGGTTTGCCAGGAAGAAATTTTCGGGCCGGTCATATTACTTTACAATTATGACAAGATTGATTATGCTATTGAGAAAGCGAATGATGTCTCATATGGCTTGTCAGCTTCTGTTTATGGTAAGGATATAACACAGGCGATGAAATTAGCTTCTAAATTGGATTATGGCACTGTTTGGGTAAATGAGCATGGTGCATTGGCTTCTGAAATGCCTCATGGTGGATTCAAGCAGTCTGGATTTGGAAAAGATTTAAGTTTATATTCTTTTGAAGAATATACTAGAGTAAAACATGTTTACATAGACA
>JAHFJF010000001.1:0-21711 GCA_023245975.1 archaeon | reverse complement strand
GATCTATATTCAAAACTTAGAAAAATGGGGCATGGGCCAATAAAATCATTATCTATATGCATTGATGAATATGTTGGCAATATACTTCCTGTTCCCAAACAAAGACTAGTAGAGGTTCAGATTGAAGAAAAATTATTAGATTTGGAAGATACTTTAAATGGGACAATATGCAAGACTAATTTGGTTAAATCGAGAGATCCGGTACCCTGTCCTCCAGAAAAAGAGTATTTAGATTCTTTGCTAATTGAATTAGATTCATTACGGTTTTCATACCGAAAAAGATTTTCTGATGCGCAAATAGCAAGATTTAATACAGCAAAAAATAGATATTATGACAAATATCCTTCCAATCAAATCGGCTTCTATTTTAGAGGCAGTTGACTGAATCTTCTTTTATCTCGAAATTAACTGATTTTGATTCTTCAGATGGATGCTTCTCTATGAAAACAGAACGTTTATTTTCCTGCTCAAGCCGAATAATAGATGCTGACCAGTTCCTAAGCATATTGCTTCCCACCATTTGAGTGCCTTTTTCTGTAGAATATACCTGGGATGTCATAATAACTGGAACATTGCTCCTTGCCAGATCTGATAATTCGCTGAGATGCCTTGAGAATGCAGAATTTACTTTTGGGCTTTGCTGTATCAATGTACGATAGTGGGAATTAAGAGAATCTATGACAACCAATTTTAGCTTATTTGAAATCGGCAGGAGAGCAGCAATAGCTTTTGATTGTTCCTTGAAACTATTGGCCTTATAAAAGATTAGATTAGATAAATTACCTCCGAATTCATGGAATCTTTTAGGAGAGAAAGTATTTTCTGTGTCTATGAATGCGACTTTGCCTTCCTTTGAAAATTTGGCTGCTGTGGAAATGCATATGTTTGTCTTTCCAGATGCGGCTTTGCCATAAATGCAAGTAAGGAAATTGCCAATTGCAAGGAATTCGTGAATTGTGGTCCCCATAAGATAAGGATAATTGCTTATCTTTTAAATTTATTTGCTTAGAATTTTTAGGCCAATAGAGAAAATACGGCCCTTGACTTTTTCTTCCGCCTTTATCGGATAGCCCATCTCCTTAAAGAAAATAGATTTGGCCCCAACTTTTGAAGATATTTCTTTTACCCAGCCTGAAAGCTGATAGTCTGATGCGATAGAAACTTCTACTTCATCTTTCTTTTTCAATCCGTTATCCTTTCTCATGCCCTGTATCCTTCTTGTAATTTCCCTAGAAAAACCTTCCGACTCTAATTCAGGAGTGAGCTTTGTATTGATATAAACTTCCCCGCCCTTGAATGAAGAAGAGATAACATTTTCAGGCAGTTTCTCTTTTACATTAATGTGCTGCCTTAACAATTCAAATTTGCCAACAAATGCTTTACCATTTTTGTGTAATTTCTTAAGAGTATCATCATTTATCTCTTTCAAGATTGTTGGTGCGTCCTGCTTGAAATCCTTGCCGATAGCAGCTTGATTGGCAGTTATATCGACTTTCGAACCTTCAACAGATTTAGAGACATTAATACTTTTTGCATTGACCTGCATCTTAAGAAAATCATTCAAATTTGATATTGCAGATGAAATTTTGGCATCTTGTGTCACGATTGTAACTTCTGAAACAGGCCACCTAACCCCTAAAACAGCCTTCTCCCTTGCTGACATCGTTGCCTGGGCTATTGCCTGGGTTATCATGAAATCATCTTCCAGCTGCGGATTGATCTTCAAGTCAGAATATTTAGGCCATGTAAGCAGATGGACACTTTCTGCTTTGAGCTTTAATTCATTCTTCAATAATTGATAAACATGCTCAGTTGTAAATGGCATTATCGGTGCGAATAATCTTAACAGTTCCATGTAACAGTTATACAATGCATACAAAACAGCTTCTCTTTCCTCAGAATTTATCCTTTCCCTTGTGGCCTGGACATAAGTTCGGCTTAATTCCAAAAGCAAGTCTTCAGCGGCTTGAGGCAGCTTGTTTACCTGCTTGTCCTTGAACATCGCTTCAGCTGTTTTTACGGCAGTATTTGATTTTGAAATGATATAAATCTCTTCTGTTGAAAGCAATCCGGGATTCTTTATTTTGGATGGGTTTATTCCTGAAGATTTTGAATATTCTATAATATAATTTGCCAAATTCACGAAAATTCCTATGTTACGGAATTTTGTTTTGAGATCTTCGAAATTGTAATTCAAGTCCAAGCCTGGAGCTGAGCCCGAGATCATGTAATATCGCATTGCATCAGCACCATACTTGTCTATTACTTCGTATGGCGAGATTACATTCTTGAGTGTTTTTGACATTTTCCTGCCCTGCGAATCATGTATCATGCCGTGCATGTATACTGCTTTGTAGCTTGGTTTCTTGTGGCTGACCATTGAAAGGCACATCAAAGAATTAAACCATCCCCTGATTTGGTCTATGCCCTCTAATATAAAATCTACAGGCCAGTATTCTTCAAATAATTCCGTTTTTGAAGGGAAGCCGAGGCTTGCCCATGGAGCTGCCCCTGAATCAAGCCAGACATCAAGCACGCCAGGAACTCTTGATGTTTCATTTTTGCATTTTTTACATTTCAATTTGACATTGTCTATCCAAGGAATATGTAAATTATCAGGAACATTGCCTGCCCTGGATTTCAATTCTTCTATTGTGCCAATAACTTCATATTCATTACATTTAGAACATTCCCAAATCGGAAGTGGAATTCCCCAGAATCTCTGCCTTGAAATGCACCAATCCTGCAAATTCTCAAGCCATGACTTGAACTGCCTTTTGCCAGCCCAGTCTGGCTGCCATTGTATCTTTTCATTTGCCTTAAGCATTTTCTGCCTGAGCTTGCTAACCAAAAGGAACCATTGGTCTGTCGTGCGGAAAATAACTGGCGTCTTGCATCTCCAGCAGTGCGCATACTCATGCTCTACCTTTGTCTCTGCCAATAAAGCATCAGCCTTTTTTATTTCCCCTATGAATTTCCTGTCATCATCTTTTGCTTTTAATCCAGTGAACCTTCCCATTTTCTCAGAGAAGTAACCATTCTCATCGACTTCATTGAATGGATTTAATTTATTTCTTCTTCCAACTTCAAAATCTTCAGGGCCGCATCCAGGTGCGCAATGTACTAATCCTGTTCCAGCAGTTGTTGAGACATATTCTTCTGACATGACAACAAAATAAGCATTTTTAGTTTCAGGGCAATTCTTTACATCTTCCTTGAATGGATGCTCATATTTTAATCCATTAAGAGTTTCTCCCTTGAATTCTTCAAGAATGTGGAAACTTTTTCCTACTACTCCCTGTATTACTGCGCCAGCCAATGCTTTTGCAATTATCCAAATTTCTCCATTAACATCCGCCCTTACATAATCTATTTCTGGGTGGACCATTATTCCCAAATTGAATGGGATTGTCCATGGTGTTGTGGTCCAAATAAGCAGATATTCGTTCTTTTTACCTAAAACTTTAAGCTTGACGAAAATAGAATCTTCTTCCCTAGTCTCATATTCTAGTTCATGCTTTGCCAAGGCCGTAGCACATCTTGGGCACCATGTCATTGCCTTTTTTCCTTTTTCCAAATAATTATTTTCCTGTGCCTTCTTTAATGCCCACCATGCCCCTTCTATGTATTCGTTCTTGATTGTCATGTAAGGCCTATCCCAATCTAGCCAGATGCCAATTCTCTTGAAATCCTTAATCATTGGGTGCATCTGCCTTATGGCAAACTCTTCGCAGGATTTTACAAAACTCTCTACGCCAACTTTAGTTAATATTTCCTGCTTGTTGCGGATGTTTTTTTCTTTCTCTACCTGCACTTCTATTGGCAGACCGTGCATATCAAATCCAGGCCTATCAAAAACCTTGAAGCCTTTCATTCTCAAGACTCTCAAGTAGCAGTCCCTTAACGATTTTCCCCATGCATGGCCAACATGTATTGCTCCAGTGGTATAAGGTGGGCCGTCTAAATAATAGAATTTCTTTCCTTTTGAATTTTTTTCAACAGATTTCTGGTATATATTCTCCCTTTCCCAGAACTCAATTACTTCTGCTTCTACCTTCTTAAAATCATACATAGGAGTAATAGGTTCAAGAAATGGTTTAAATAATTTTGCACACAGGGTTAGAAGTTATTCTTGTTCAGGCTGGTCCCTTCTTACATCATATTCTGACAAATATTTACTATATAGCTTTTGGCAGATAGGGTCATCGTGCCATTGGGAATAAACTTTCCTGCCTAAGTCAGTGCCCAATCGCATTTCTTGGATAAGGTCCCTTTTGGTAATGCTATATTCATCTATGCTAACCATCGGATGGTCAATATGGCCTTCTTCATTAAACCTGTCTAATAAAAAATCCAAAAATCCATGATTAGGCTTCCATTCGTTCATTTTTCAGTTCTCCTTATTAAAATAGCATTTCAACTCATTTATATAGTTTTCACTTTGTGAATTCTTTGAATTCTACGAATAAATGGCTATTTTTTAAACATAAGCTTTATAAAGAAAACTGAATAATCAGCTTCTAAAGCCCCAGCGAGGGATAAAATACGGAGTGTGTTAGAATATGTACGGAAATGATAGGGGCGGTTACGGTGGCCCAAGAAGGGAGTCATTTGATGGCCCAAGAAGGAGCTTTGCTCCAGTAAATGTCGGAGACGAATTAGACGTAAAGATAGAAGCAGTCGGCGAGAAAGGCGACGGCGTAGCCAAAGTAAAGGGTTTCGTGCTATTTGTTCCAGGAACAAAGGCAGGCCAGGATGTAAGAATCAGGGTTACAAGAGTCCTCAAGAAAGTCGGCTTTGCTGAAGTTGTTGGCGGAGCTTCAGCCCCAGCAGAGGGTTCTGAAGATCAGCCAGCTGAAGAAGCTTCTGAATCTACCGAGGAATCATCTGAAGAGGGTTCTGAAGAAAGCACTGAAGATGCAGAAGACAGCGAAGAATTCGGCGGTGAGGAATAAAATCCTCTTTTTTTCTTTTTAATTCTTGATTCAATAGGAATATCATATTTAACTTCCAATCATGGCCAACCTTACCCTCTTTATAAATAGATTTATAAACCCTTATAAATATCCCTAGGTAAAAGATACCTTATTCCGAGGAGGAAACAAAAATGCCAGTTAAGAAGGAAGTAAAAATCCAAAATATAGTCGCAACAACCAACTTAGAAGCAAAGATACCATTGGTAAGGCTGGCAGAAGCATTGCCAAACACAGAATACAACCCAGAACAGTTCCCTGGATTAGTAATGAGAATAAAGGAACCTAAAACTTCTGCATTGATATTCAGCTCAGGAAAGATTGTGTGTACAGGTGCAAAGTCAATGAAGAAAGTCAAGGAAGCCATTGACAATATAATCAAGAATGTCGAAAAGATCAAAATCAAGGTAACGCACAGCCCCAAATGCATCGTCCAAAACATGGTTGCATCAGGCAGCATTGGCATTGATTTGAATCTGAATGCGTTAGCTGTTGAATTGGAAAACACAGCATACGAGCCAGAACAGTTCCCTGGATTAGTTTACAAATTGCCGAACACCAGGGCAACTTTCTTATTGTTCAGCAATGGAAAAATTGTTTGTACTGGGACAAGATCTGAGAAGAAACTGCAGGAAGCAGTTGACTTACTGATTCAGAATTTAGCTAAGAAGGGATATAAGTAACTTTTTATTTTTTTGAATTTCTCTTAAGATGCAACTTAATCAGAAATTTCCAGCAGCCTTCTTATTTTTACATCAAAATTCCTTATTTTCCGAAATAGATGTTAATCCATAGAAAACATTATTAAACAATTTAAGCTTACTCCCCCTAAAGAGGTCTAAAAGAGGAAATGGCAATAGATGCTAATGAGCAAATAGAGAAATTCCAGGAATTTTTAGAGGAAGTATATAGGCATAATGTTGAAGAGAGCGTATTAGCTGGAAGGACTTTTCTTGTAATTGATTTCTTCGACCTAAGCAAATTCAACCATGAACTGGCAGAAGAGCTTTTGGACCATCCTGAAGACACAACGAAAGCAGCTGAAATAGCGATTGGGCAATTAGAATTTGGAAAAGCATTAAGAGTAAGATTCAGGAACTTGCCTGAGAGCCAGAAGGTCTACATAAGAAATCTAAGATCGGTACATTTAGGGAAATTTGTTTGTGTTGAAGGGCTGATAAGGCAAGCTTCGGACGTAAGGCCTAAAGTTGTTTCTGCAAGGTTTGAATGCCCTAGCTGCAACAATATAATTACAATATTGCAGGTGGACCAGAAATTCAGGGAACCGCACAGGTGCTCGTGCGGAAGGAAAGGGCATTTCAAGCTTCTAGAAAAAGAACTGATTGATGCGCAAAGGCTTGTTGTAGAAGAATCCTCAAATACACTTGAGGGCGGAGGGCAGCCCAGAAGGCTGGCGATATTCTTGAGGGAGGATCTTGTCGAGCCAAAGATGGAAAAAAGAACCACTCCCGGAAGCGGTGTCAGAATAAATGGTGTTGTTGATGAGATTCCAATACCGACAAAGGATGGGGGAACATCAACTACATTTGATATTGTAATGAATGCAAATTATATTGAGCCGATTGAAGAAGATTTCTCTGATATTATAGTCAAGCCAGAAGACGAAGCCGAGATAAAAGCTCTGGCCAAGGATAAAAATATCTATCAAAAACTGATTAAATCTATAGCACCTACAATCTATGGCCATGACATGATAAAAGAGGCAGTTGCATTGCAACTGTTCGGCGCAGTCAGAAAGGCTAATCCTGATGGTACCTCTACGAGAGGTGATATGCATATACTTTTAGTTGGCGATCCCGGATCAGGTAAAAGCCAGATACTTACATTTGTAAAAGCAAATGCGCCTAAAGTAAGGTATGTTGCAGGAAGATCAGCGAGCGGCACCGGGCTTACGGCCGCAGTAATAAAAGATGAATTTTTGCGAGGATGGGCACTAGAAGCTGGAGCGATGGTTTTGGCTGATAAAGGCTTGTTAGCGATTGATGAGATGGACAAGATGTCAAAAGATGATACAGCAGCATTACACGAGGGATTGGAACAGCAACAGATTAGCATCTCCAAGGCAAACATACAAGCAACTTTAAGATGCCAGACTTCTGTTCTTGCTGCTGCGAATCCTAAGTTTGGCAGATTCGATCCTTATGCACCAATTGCACAACAAATAGATATGCCACCAGCATTGATTAACAGATTTGATTTAATATTCATTGTGAGGGACAGACCTGATAAAGACAGGGATTCAAAGATTGCGCATCAAATCTTGAAAAAAAGCTCTTTACAGGCGACAGAGGGCGAGATTAAATCTGAGATTTTGAGGAAGTATATTGCTTATGCCAAGAAGAATTGCAATCCTATCTTAGAGAAAGGTGCTTTGGAAGAAATAAAAAATTTCTATGTAGAATTAAGGAACACAGGACAAGCAGGAGATGACAAAGTGCAGCCAATACCGATATCTGCAAGGCAGCTTGAAGCTGTTGTAAGATTATCAGAGGCATCGGCAAGGATAAGGCTGTCTGATAAAGTCACAGTTGATGATGCAAGAAGAGGAATAAACTTATTGAGATCAACCTTGATGGATGTCGGAATTGACCCTGAGACTGGGAAATTGGACATAGACAGGATAAGCGGGGGGATGCCTGCATCCGAAAGGGGGAAAATGATTACTGTCAGGGACATAATATTCAAGTTTGATGATGAAGGAAAAAAAACAATGCCGGTTGTAGATATCTATTCAGAGGCAATGAAACGTGGAATTACCCAAGAGAAAGTTGATGAGGCTTTAGAAAAATTAAAACGATCAGGAGACATATTCCAGCCCAAGCAGGGATTTGTGCAGAGGATCTAAAAAATGGAACAAGTGCAGACTCAGGAACCAGTTAACAAAAGGCAGACCGCTTACATGTACTGGATATCTGATATTAAAGCTGCTACCATAGACATGAGCCAGCAATATCCATCTTTCAAGATAAGGGACAAGAATACAGTCCGAGTAAATCTTATTGCAGTTGTGACATCAAAATACACCTCTGAAAATGGCAGCTATGCTACCTTGGCTTTGGATGACGGCACTGGAACTATTTTTGCGAAAGCATGGAATGAAGATACAGTCATACTAACAAAGAATGAAGTTGGGAACATTGTATTAGTGATTGGAAAACTAGGATTAAATTCATCAAAAGAAGTCTATGTAAGGCCGGAAATAGTAAGGCAGATAGACATGCCATGGCTTGCAGCAAGGAAGAAAGACTTGGAATTAAAATATGGCGTCCCAACAATTGCTGAGAACCCATCTCAGGTATATTCTGAAAATCCTGTGAAAGTTATAGAAGAAGAGATACTTCCCTTGACATCAAAGTTTGCAGTGAGAACGAAAGTATTAGAGATATTAAATAATAATCCTGATGGCATGGATGAAGGCAAGCTTGCTGAATTATCTGGATATAATAAAGCAGATGCGATTAAGGCCATGACTGAATTAATCCGTGAAGGAGAGGTATATTATTCAAGGCCTGGGTTTGTCAAGGGATTGTAGGATTTTGAGATTCCTAATCGACAGAAAGCCATATAAACCAACTGCTTCTTTTTCTTAATTTATGGAAACCTATGAGTTACTATTGAAGAAAGCAAGGGAGAAACTGCCAGAAAGAGCTTCTTCCGGAGAAAGGTTTGAGATACCCAAAGTAAAGGGTCATGTCCAAGGCAACAGGACAGTGATAAGCAATTTTGCTGAAATAGTCGGCATCTTCAGGCGGGATGCAGCGCAGTTATTGAAATACCTGCAAAGGGAACTGGCAACCCCTGCTGTAATTGACGGACCCAGATTAATAATGGGCAGGAAACTGACTTCATTGTTGATAAACAAGAAGATAGAGCAATATGCGAAAGATTTCGTGTTATGCAGCGAATGCGGGAAGCCTGATACGCAATTAAAAAAAGAGGACATAGTAACAATAAAGATATGCACTGCTTGCGGTGCGAGGAATCCTGTAAAGGCAAAAATATGATTGAAGCAAAAATGCACAAAGAAGGCGTATTGTCATTATGCGACAAGGAACTTCTTGGAAAAATTCTTTCCGATGAAAACATGGAACTGAAAATTTCTGAAACTTTCTATAAAGGAGATGACTACAAAAAGGAAATGATTGAAGAGCTCGCAAAGAATGCAAGGAACATAAATGCAGTCGGGAAAGAATCTGTGGATTTATTGGTGAAGTTGGGAATAGTTGACAAGGACAATGTAAGATATGTAAATAAAATTCCATTCGCATTTGTATTTGAGGCATGAGATGGCAAAAATAGTATATCAAGGTGATAGGTATTATGAAGGCTCATTACAATTAAGGCCTTATGATGAAGAAGTTATGAGATTCATAAACAACCAGATTAAAAAAGACGGCAAGGTTTTCATTTCAAGAATTGTTGAAGTTGGAGATGGAATTGACATCTATTTCAGCTCGCAGAAGTTCGTAAGGGAATTGGGCAAGAGACTGAATAGATCTTTCAAAGGAGAGCTTAAGGAAAGCAGGGAATTGTTCACAAGGGACAGGATGAGCCAGAGGCTGGTTTACAGGGCCACAGTGTTCTTTAGGCTCACACCGAAAACTCAAGAGGAAAACTGACCTAAATCCTTATAAATAAACCTTATTTCTATTAAGAGAATGGGCAGAAAGCAAGAAGAATTTGATAAGCAGCAGAAAGAGCAGGAAGAAATACAAAGAGTAAAAATCCCAAGAGGGAAGGAAATAATAGGTATTCTGGAAACAAGATTAGGCGCCTCAAGAATGAGAGTTAAATGCTTTGATGGCAAGACACGAATCTGCAGGATTCCTGGAAGAATGAAAAGGAAACTGTGGGTTGCTGAAGGTGATTTCTTGTTAATTGAGCCTTGGGAATTGGGCGGGGATGAAAAGGGAGATGTAATATTCAAGTATAAGCCATCGCAGGTAGCATGGATGAAGAGAAGGGGCGTAATAAAAGAAACCGTAGCTGCAGATGAGTTCTGAAATTATATAAATGATTCATACGCTTGATTCTGATGGTAGATTTTAACAGGAACAATCTGGACAAGTCCAGTTCGCCTTATTTGCAGCAGCATAAGGACAATCCTATAAACTGGCAGGAATGGTCGAAAGAGGTTTTAGACTACGCCAAGAAAAATAAAAAGATAATCTTGGTCTCAGTTGGATATTCAACATGCCACTGGTGCCACGTAATGGCAGCCGAGGCTTTTTCAAATAAAGAGATTGCTAATTATTTAAACAAGTATTTTGTTTCAATAAAAGTGGATCGTGAGCAAAGGCCAGACATAGATAATTATATGATGTCATTTTTGGTGGATACGCAAGGTCATGGCGGCTGGCCCTTGAATGTTTTTCTTACATCGGATAAGATACCAATATTGGCAGTAACTTATGTTTCAGTAATACCCAAATACGGCATGATGTCATTTATTGATTTGCTTCATTTTGTCAAGAATGAGCTGGATAAAAATAGGGCCCCTAACTTCATGTATATACCGAAATCAAGATATAAAGAATCAGTTGAAGAGAATGATTTGATTAAATTAATGCAGGATAATTTCGATTCTGATTACGGCGGATTTGGTTTTGGGATGAAATTCCCCCCCCATAATACTTTATTGTTCTTGATTAGCTATTATGAAAAGACTAAAAACAAAACTGCCAAGGAAATAATAGAAACAACATTGGTTAAGATAGCAACTGGCGGGTTGCATGACCATCTTCAGGGGGGATTTTATAGGTATTGCACAGACAGGCAATGGGAAATACCACATTTTGAGAAGATGCTTTATGACCAGGCAATGCTGCTATGGGTTTACAGTGCAGCTTACAAGGTTTTCAAAAATGAAAATTATAAAATCATCGCTGAAAAAATAATTAAATGCCTTCAAGAGACTTTTGAGGAAGATGGCTTGTTCTATTCAGCGCATGATGCTGACACGGAACACGAAGAGGGGATGACTTATACTTGGACTGAGAAAGAACTCAAAGAACATTTGGGAAAAGATTTTAATGAATTTTCTGAAACATATGCATTAATTGAGAATTTTGAAGGGAAAATCCATCTTGTTAAGAAAAAAAATACTCTTTTGCCAGAACTTGAAGCTAAACTCCTGAGAATAAGGAAGAATAGAAGACAGCCTTTTGTTGACAGGAAGATAGTGGCCAGCTGGAATGCATTAACAGGAATAGGACTATTGATGGCTTACCGATACTTAGGCAATGAGGCAGCAAAATTAAAATCCAGAAAATTATTTCAAAGGTTATTAGAAAAACATTATGTGGGTGGGAGATTATTTCATAGTTCTTTAGGCGCATCAGTGCAAAAGAAAGAATTCATTGAGGATTATGCAAGCTTATTGCTATTTGCTACTTTCTTATATCAGGAAGATTTCAATGGGAGAGAAATTATAGAAGAATTGCATGGGGGTTTGATGAAGTTTAATAAAAACGGCTGGATTGAAAGCTCTGCTGACGATTTCCAAGAAATTAAAGCACAAACATCAGACCATCCAACACCTTCAAGCAATTCCTTGGCTGAGTTTTCAAGATTTATGGCTGAATTAATACTAGGAAAAGCTGAATATACTCAAATTGAATATGATTCTCCTTTAGAGCACGATTTCTTTAACCTGCTTGTTTTCATCAAGAATGGCAATTGGCATGAGCTTCATATACCTAAAAAAATAGAATGGGATGAACTACCATTAAATTCGATAAAGTTATTCTCAGAAAAAATCCAGGATTGCTATAACCAGAAATGCACAGAATACAAAAGTATTAAAGAACTGATTAGTAAAGTGAAAGAAAATGGAAGAATTGACTAGCCTAAAGCCAAAATTGCATGTTTTTGTCTGCGTGAATGACAGGACAAATATTCCTGACAATAAAACACCAAGCTGCGGCCCAACAATCCTGCCAGAGAATGTAAAAGAGATAAAGCTCTGGCTAAGAGAAAAAGGATTTTCACCTGATGTTCAAAGCACAAAGGTTCTTTGCTTAGGCAGGTGCAATCCTGAAGGTGGAGTTGCATGCATATACCCAACTGGAAGGTTTGTAAAGGGATTAAGGAATGTAGATGACATAAAGCAAATAATCATGGAAGAACTGTCAAAAACCAAATAATCCGGCCGCCAAACCAAATGCTTTTTAAACTAATTCTTGGTTTATTACCACCATGAGCCAAAAGAAGGACAAAGAACGTGGGATATTGAGAAAGGAAGGCCTTGAAGCCTATAAGGGCGTATTCGATGATTCTACAGAACGAGGCCTTTTCAGATTGATATCCCAAGGCATAATAACTAAGGTAGTTGGCCCCATAAAAATAGGAAAAGAGTCGAATGTATTCGCAGCAGAATCCAATTCAGGCAAGAGAGCCATTAAAATCTATAGGGTTTCCTCAAATTTTAAGAAAATGTATGAATATATGGCTCCAGACTCAAGGTTTATTGGCATGAAAAGAAACAAGATGTCAGTAATTTACGCTTGGGCAAAAAAGGAGTACAGGAACCTATTGAAAGCAAGGGAAGTCGGGGTAGTGGTTCCCACGCCATATGCGGTATACAAGAACATACTTGTAATGGAGTTCATAGGGGATGATGAGGCAGCCCCCCAACTAAACAAAAGCCATATTGAAGATCCTGAAATCTTCTACGAAATGCTTATAAGCAATCTAAAAAAGCTCGTTAAAGAAGCGAAACTGGTGCATGCAGACCTATCGGCATTCAATGTGCTAAACCATAACGGAAAGCCTGTGATAATAGACCTGTCACATGCTGTAACATTGGCTTATCCGAATGTCGAACAGATGCTGAGAAGGGATATGAATGTGATATGCACCTATTTCAAGAAAATCGGATTGAAAATAGATTTCGAGGAAGAATGGAAAAAGAATTTCAGCAGGAAATGAAGATACCCAAGGATAGGGTAGGCGCCTTAATTGGGAAGAAGGGAGAAATTAAGAAATATATAGAAGGAAAAGCAAACTTGAAACTAGATATTGATTCCAAGACTGGAGATGTTGCTTTAATTGGGGAAGATTCTGTAACTTTGTACGAGACAAAAAATATCATCAGCGCAATCGGCAGGGGCTTTGCACCTGAAACAGCGTTCCAGCTCTTCAATGAGAATAACATAATGGAGATACTAGACATAAATGACTATTCAGGAAAGTCCCAGAAGAAGTTTGAAAGGCTGAAAGGGAGAGTAATAGGTTCTGCCGGAAAGGCTAGAAGGATGATAGAAGATATGACAGAGACAAACATATCTGTATATGGGAAGACTATCGGCATAATCGGTGAAATAGAGCATGCCTCAATGGCGAGAAGGGCAATAGAGCAATTATTGTCCGGCTCACCGCATGGAACTGTATACAAGTGGCTTGAGAACAAAAGAAGGGAAATGCACAGAAGGGTATTTGAAAATCATGGACCTAGTTTTTGAGATAAAGAAGAAAAAGGAATTTAGGAACTTAGATGATTCTTTCGTTGAAGACGCATTAAGAAAAATAGCCAAAGAGAATCAGCTAGATATCTCAAAAGATGAAGAGATTATAGTTAAAAAAACCAGGGCTTTTTTGAGAGAAGTATATGGTGCTTTTTTATCTAAAAACTTTGATAAACGCGATAAACTGCTTTCTTCATTAGCGGGATTAAACGATTTGGAGGGTCACAGAAAAATATTGAAATTGCACATCTCAACAGCCGAAAGAATACCTTATTATAACCAAGTCTATGCTTCAATATTTGCGATAACAGGAAATCCTGGCTCAATACTTGATATAGCATCCGGGCTAAATCCTTTGTCATATCCCTTTATGAACATTCAGGCAAAATATTTTGCATATGAATTGTCTAAAGATGATGCTTTATTCCTACAGAAATATTTTGATAAGATGAGAATTAGTGGGGAAACATTATTTGGTGATATAACTAAATCAGAGGAAATGGATAAGCTGCCGCAGGCAGATATTTGTTTCTTGTTTAAGGCAATTGATACTTTGGAATCTATTAGATGGAATGTTACTGCTGAATTATTATCTAAATTGAAATGCAAATGGATTGTTGCCAGCTTTCCACTGAGAACACTTGGGAAGGGAAAACTTATTTCAGAGAAGAGGTTATCTTGGTTCCTGAAGCTGATAAATGGGATGAAATATGAGAGGATAGTTATAGGCGATGAAGTATTTTTTGTCCTAAGAAAGGCTTAAATAAGCATGCAGTTTTAATTCAGATTGGCCGCATAAATTAATGGCGCAGCCCCGTGGTGTAGCGGCCAATCATACCGGCCTTTGGAGCCGGTGACCTCGGTTCAAATCCGGGCGGGGCTATTATTCCTTTTATAATAGCCAATAATCTATTTTTAACTAATAATGCCGCCCGGATTATAGGATTGCGAGATAATATTGTAATAATCATTAGAAACCTTTAAATAAAAATTGGCTTATCGAGATGATTGTAATAGCCTCGTAGTGTAGTGGCCAATCATCTTGCCCTCTGGAGGCAAGGACCTCGGTTCAAATCCGGGCGAGGCTATTATTCCTTTTATAATAGCGAATAATCTATTTTTCACTAATAATGCCGCCCGGATTCTGGATTACAGCTTTATCATATTTCTTTGGCTTGTCAATGCAATAATTATTTTTAGAATAATTTTTAATTTCAACACAGAAATTCCAGTTTTCATAAAGAATTACTTCTGCAGATTTAACAACAAAACCAAGTGTTAGTGCTTTTTCATATATAATTATTGTTGATGCTGATGCTTTCGGCTTATATCCTAAATCGAAAGCATATTTGTTTTTAGTTTTTATTTCGTAAATGGTAATTTTTCTTTCTTTGAATGAACATTCTATGGCATCAAGAGAATACCAATTATTATCTAGAAAAGTGATTTGTTCTTTAGTAAGAAATTGCTGATAAGCATTAAAGAAGAATTTTCTATTATGGAATCTAGTAAGAAAAACCCAATTAGATGTAGATTTAAATAAACATTCTCCAATTATCCCTTTGAAAGTTCCTTTTATTTTCTTTAAGTTATACATCTTAGCAAATATTCCTATAAGATTCTTAAAGCTATCCAAATAAAAATCTGATTTTATTTGAAAATCCCGTAAGTATCACTGAATCCATCGAAAGTTGTGAAAATTCCAGCAGCCTAAACCTCGATATAATTATTAGGCTTTATTGACTTAATCTCAGAATAATATTTCTTTCCCCAAGCTCTTACTTGCTCAGGGTTTAAGTGCGTAATATAATTTGAAAGCTTTTCTCCGGAAACAGATAGTGGAATTACAACGTAATCAGCGCCATTATCATATAATTTGATAGCTTCTTCATTGGAATTTGCAACTATGAGTATCAATATAGTCTTGTTAATCCTCCTTGCCCTTTTTATCAATAGAAGATTCCCTTCGAAGTTCCTTATAGTTGATATTACTGCCTTTGCTTTTTTGAGATTTAATTCCTCATAAACAGAAGGGTTAGTGATATCACTGTAGATGCATTGTATCTTCTTCTTAATCAATGCCTTTATCTTCTCAGGCCTGTAATCGACAACAAGAATTTTTCTCTTATTTTCTGTCAATGAATCTACTACTTTTTCGCCGATGCGGTGCATGCCGAAAACTACTATGTGCCCGCTTATTCCTTTTTTTAGATTCCTGTATTCCCTTATTTCCTTGCCGCCTAGCCTATCTAATGAGGAAAGTATCCCTTCAATTTTATTAAAAATATCTGAGTTATATTTAATTGCATAAGAAGACAATGTCATTGAAACTATGGCTGAAAGTGTAACTGCTGAGAACTGCCTTGGAGTAAGGATGCCGTTAAGCATTGCTATTGCTGCAATTACCAGCGAGAATTCGCTGACTTGGGCGATCGCTGTGCCAGAAAGAAATGCAGTCCTGTTGCTGTAAGAGAATATTTTCATTATCGTGAATGTTACTATTGGCTTTAACATCATCGCCAAAAATAATAACAGCAAAAATAATCTCCAACTAGTGTCAGAAAAGACCACGTTTATGCCGATGACAACGAAGAAGATTGTCAAGAAAAAATCTTTCAATGGTCTAATCCTGCCTGAAATTTCGTGTATGAATGGAGTGTTTGATAATGATATGCCGGCGATGAATGCACCGATAGCAATTGAATAATCTAAATATGCTGCTATTGCTGCAAATGAGAAAAGTATAGTCAATGAGCCGATGAATAATAATTCAGTAGACTTTGTTGCCTCATCTAAAAATGATGGAAGGACAAACTTGGCCAGAATAATCCCAATCAATGTAAGCAATAACCCTTTCCAGACAACTGGGAAAAGTGACATTAAAGTAAAATTTCCATGGATTGTAAGCAATGACAAGGCTATTATTGCCAATACATCCTGAACTATCAAGATTCCTAATACTAATTCCCCATGCAATGAATCCAATTCTAATTTGTCTTTCAGCATTTTTGCCACTATCATTGTGCTGGATAAAGATGCAATTAATCCTATCACTGCTGAAGCCACTAGCGTTAATCCGAAATAGCTTGAAATGAAGAAACCAAGTGCGATGCCAAATGCAACCTGGAATAAACCTATCAATGAAGATAATGCCCCTGTCCCCTTGAAACTTGATACATCCAATTCCATGCCTATTATGAATAATAGTAATGCAATGCCGAATTCAGATAGTACTTCCAATTGCTTTGGGTCTTGAATATATCCCAGGACTCCTGGCCCGATTAAAATGCCTGCAAGGAAATATGCTAAAATTAACGGCTGCCTTGTTTTTGATGCCAAAATTGCTAAAATTGTTGCTGCTACGATGATTAAACCAATCTGGCTCAATAAAGACAATTCCATACTTTAATTTTGGTGAAATATGTTTATATTCCTTTTTGAATTAATGGCGGCTGGAATTTGGCTTAAATCCCGGATAGAATTAATTCCCGAAACCCTTATAAATGAAGGTTTTCCTTAAAGCCTCGACGCCCCGGTGGTGTAGTTCGGTCAATCATTCCACCCTCTCACGGTGGAGACCCGAGTTCAAATCTCGGCCGGGGTACTATCTTGTCATGCATTTGATTACAATTGTTGCATAGCTTCCTGAAGGCAAACTGAAAGAAACTGCCCGCTTTTCTTTGCCTTTGTTAATCTCATCGTCTTCTATGTTTCCTAGATTAAAATCATTTAATTTGATACTTGCATCCCTGAAAGTTGTCCTTGATGAAAGATACTGTATCTTATTTACCTTGAAATCTTCTATTGAAACATTTTCTTCTTTCAGCAATTTAATTGCTTCTTCGTCAGTGCAATCGTAGCCAGGCAATGGGAATTTTTTGTCTAAAAATTCATCAGTACAATAAAACTCCCCAACATTTGTTTTTATTTTGTAGCATTTGTCAAAATTCTCTTTTACGTGTTTAGATAATAGCCGATTGAATAACAATGACTGGAATGACTGGACTAGCAATGTTGAAATCCTTTTTGGAACTACCCTAATGGCGCCTATAAAATCTTTTGGATTTTTTGCTAGATAAGCAATTACCTTCTTTTCGTTCGGCAAATATCCCGGTATTTTAATATTTTTGAAATCCCCCCACTTCTTTAATATTTCATTGCGGAAGGTCTTATGCTCGGATGTTTCTTCTTCAGATGGATAACAAAGGTAATTTTTCAATGCCTCCTCAAATTTTCCTTGCACAAGTAATTTTCCAATCTTTGCGTTTGAAGGTCTAATGCCACCAAACCTTTGGTCATCATAATAATTGCAGAAATTCTTTACTTCCTTAAGCTCAGTTTCCATATTCCTCACAGTTATTGAGAAATGATTTGAATCGACAGAACCAACCCTAATCGGCCTGTCAGAATAACCGAGAGGCTTTATAGTTATATCTTTTATCTTAACATTTTTTAGGCTATCAATCTGCAGATTTTCAACAGCAACATACTGTGAGGTGACTGCATTCTTGTCTTTCTGCCCCGCATAAGAGAATCGCCTTTCATTTACCCTCAAGGCTGAGGCAATCCTCTCAATAGCCACCTGTGTCGCCCAATTTTTCTTAGTCATGATAAAATAGAGGAATTTCCCATTGCCAATATTTACAGAAAGGTTTTCTTTTACTATAAAATCTTCTGGGATTTGCTTAATTTTGTACATTGCCAGCCTCGAATGCATATATGCGCTTTAATTTAATTAGGAATGGGGAGATTAGCATTGCGCTTCCAAGTATAATAAAACCATGGAGTATGTTTCCATACAATGAAAATAAAATCAGGACAATAGTGCCAAATGCCCTTCCCAGATTCAAGATATATTCCCTTGCGATCATAGATTCAGGTATTATCTCAATGCTTTTAGTGTCAAGAAGCATGGCAAGGAAAAACGTAACGGCCATGGGATGCAGGAAATATGCGATTCCAGCAAGAATGGTCCATTGAATGAAACTATTATGGAATGCTATTGCTATAGATGCAAGTGCTAATAGAAATGGAACAACATATACAAATAATTTTCTTTTTTTGTATTTGTCAGAATAAGTAACCATTACGAAAGCTGCCATGGTACTCACTATGCCTAAATAGGAATAGAAACCGCCGAATTTCAAGCTGCTTTTCAAATAGTTAGCTGTTACCAATGGAATGCCTATGAAGAAAGCGGGCTGCCAAAAACCATCTATGAAACTTAATGTCCTCAAGCCGGAGAACTTTTTTAATGAATCTTTAAGATTGTAATCAATTGATTTCCATTCGGTTCTTGATGCGACAAAGATTCCTAAAAGATACAAGGGTATCGCTGCAAGGAAAAGTGATTGAATTCCGAAATACGAAGAAACAATCCCGCTTAAAGAAGGGATCATGATGCCTATAATCGGGGCTGCAAAAGAATATTTCCATGATTCTGTTGCGTGCTTATTGCTGTTGCTAATAAAATAAGAGATATTCAATGGAACCCAGAAAAAATAGAATGTAGTGCCAGAAATAATGCCTATTATTGGAACAGTAATATTGCTTGCGAAAAAAACCATAGAAATAGCAACTAGTATCCTTAAAAAAAAAGCAATCATAATAAATCTTTTTGGCTCTATTCTTTTGCTAAGCGCAATCAATGTTATCGCACTAACATAAGCAAAAATGAAATAAAGCAGCAGAGACAGATTGCTAACCTCAAGGCTATATATATATGGCATGAAGAAAGTGAATGCCAGCATTTCAGCTAAAGTATAGATGATCAATACATGGAAAGCCTTGAATCTCATGGGTTTTGAAAAGTTTTGATTAGGTTTAATACCTTGCCGAAATGCTTATAAACGGATACAAGTTCCTACCTCTAATTCGAGGGATACGCCGGCTTAAAGACTGGTTTATACTGGAGATAAAAAATGTCAAAGATGTATTCAAGGGCAAGGGGCAAGGCTGGCAGCAGAAAGCCTGTCGAGCGAAAGGTCCCTTCATGGCTTTCTTACAAACCTAAAGAAGTAGAGCAGCTTATTCTTAAGTTATCAAAGACAGGATTGTCACCAAGCATGGTTGGATTGACATTGAGGGATTCTTACGGAATACCTGACGTAAAGAGCGTAGTAGGCAAATCAATAACAGAGATATTAAGAGAACATAATGCTATGACTAAGTTGCCCGAAGACATGGTGGCATTGGTTCGTAGGCATATAGAGCTTACAAAGCATTTTGATGCGAATCATCATGACATGCCCGCAAAGAGGGGCTTGCAATTGACAGAATCTAAATTAGGGAAATTAGCTAAATACTATATGCGTGTAGGTAAATTGCCGCAGGGCTGGAAGTTTGACCCAACAAAGGCAAAATTATTGATTGAGTGATTAAAATGGCTGAAAAAACATCGCAAAAAATAATAAAGAAAAAGAAGAAATGGCTTACATTGATTGCCCCTAAAGAATTTAATAATTTAGTATTGGGAGAGACACCTGCATTCGAGCCTGAAACAGTAGTTGGAAGGACTGTCATTGTTAACCTTATGACATTGACAAGGGATCCGAAAAAGCAGAGCTATAATCTAACGTTCAAGGTCAATCAAGTAATAAACCATGAAGCACATACTATAAGCATGAAATATGAGTTGCCAACTGTGCATATAAAAAGGCTGATTAAGAAAGCAAAGGAAAAAATGGATGATGCTTTCATGGTTGAGACTAAAGATAATGTCAGGGCGATGATTAAACCTTTATTTGTTACAAAAGCAATGACACAGAATAGCAAACTGACTCTTCTAAGGAAAAAAGCCAGGGAAGCATTGACGGCCCTTGCTAAAGAGAAAACCTTCGCTGAATTGATAGTAATGGCTGTAAGCACTGAATTGCAAAGGAACCTTAGAAGCGAACTGAAGAAGGTATACCCATTATCTGTTTGTGAGATAAGGATGCTTCAGAGACTTTGAATTTATTGAAGGCAGTTTGATTTTTAGATTATAACAAAGCTTTTAAGTTATGGTTTCTTTTCTGCGTTGACGGTTATGCCTCTGTAGCGCAGTTGGTAGCGCAGCTGACTTGTAATCAGCAGGTCGAGGGTTCAAATCCCTCCAGAGGCTCTGTTATTCTAAAGAAATTAATGCTCCAGAACCTTTACCAGGATATACGGCCTTGTTTGCTCCAGGATATGCAAAACCATTTATGAATGCCCTTCTTGGCTTTTCTGATGTATTTGGCAAACTGCCATGAATAGTATATGGACCAAATGCAGCAATGCTTCCTGGTTTCATTAAAACTGGCACAGCCTTTTTAATATCTACATAAGAAGAAACTGTTTGTTGGTTTTCATCGTAAGGCAATCCTAAATGCCCATATTTGCAGCTCCCAGGTATGAAAAGCATTGGGCCATTATCTTCTGTCACTTTATCTATTGCAGTAACTATCTGGACATAGCTTCCCTTTCCATTTACATCATTCCAGAATTCTGTCCCGTATTGGCGATGCCTGCTGTCTTGATGGAACGGATAGATTACTCCATCATTTGGCAGCTTGAAATGGATTTGGTTGATTAATTGGTTCATTTGCCTGCTACCAAGGATTTCGCTGGCAATTGATGTTAATCTCTTATCTTGCCCATAATGCAGCAATATTGGTTCTGCAGCACCGCACCATACAACCCTGCGTATTTGGTGGTCAGTTACTACAAATTGGCTGCCATTATGCATCACTTTACCTTCCAAGCTTTCAGCAATTTTTTGCAGGCGTCCAATTGCCATGCTAATTTCCTTAACCTCTTCTTTGGAAAAGACATCCTCTTGCGTAAAATATCCTATTTTGTAGAATGCGTCAATCTGTTCTGGCTTGAGGTGCATTTTCTAGGAAGAAATCATGGTCGTATATAAATATTTTTATAAACACATAGCAGCTTCTTACAAATATGCTTGAAGAATGGGTACAACGAAAATATCTGGATGCTTCTTTCCAGAAAAACCTTAAAAAGTCTTTCCAGAAAGCCAAGCCATACCGGCATCTTGTCTTAAAAGATTTTTTCAAAGAAAAGGGACTTTTAAAGTTCAAGGCAGCCGTGCTTAAAGAGAAATTCGAAAGAAAGGATATAGATCTATTTTCCTTTCACCAGACAAATGAACTCTTTTCTTCTAAGAATGAAACAATACAACTTTTTTACGGGCTCTTTTCTTCAAAAGATTTTTCTAAATTGATTTCTAAACTAACTGGAGAGAAACTTGGCAAGATAGACATGCATGCCCA
>JAHFJF010000054.1 GCA_023245975.1 archaeon | reverse complement strand
TTTATGATATATCTCTTTCTGAATACAAAATATGAACATATCCCTAAAAAAATCAGAAATATAGCAATCATAGGGCTTATCTTATTGCCAGTAATGTTCATAACAGTAAGCATGTTGCATACTCCGTGGTTCATAAAGCACAGCCCTATTACTGAAGAAATGATATCTATATTGCCTGAAATAGATGGAAAATTCATCACTTTAGGACAATTTCCGCCCGATGAGGCCTTTCAAGCTTCTTTAACTGCATACGGCTCAATATATTTTGGCCTTGAATCATCTGCAGGATACAATTACGTACAAGCCAATCCAGAACATTGGAATAATATATTAGAACTTGGCCAAAGTGTAATTAAAGAAGATTGCAATGAAATCAGAAATTTGCTAGAAAAAACAAAAACTACTGATGTACTGGCATACGAAAAGACATGCGGCCTGATGGATTCATGCGGCTTATACAAAAAGATTAAAAAGGAGCACTTTTGCTTATACCAAACAAAATGATTAAATGCCACATCTGCGGAAATCAAGATGCTAAATTAGCTTACTCCCTTAAATTGTGCAAAATATACAGGTGCCAGAAATGCAATGCACTATTCACAGACCAGGATTCTTTGAGGCACAAGCAAGGAAAAGATATGTATAGTGCAGAATATTTTACAGAAACTCACCCAAATTTCTTCAAAGAAAGCAGCGCTGATTATCAAAAGCACCTAGGCAAAAGCAAAAAGCTGCAGGCATTCCTTAGAGAATTGAAAATACTAAAAAGACACAAGCCAAAAGGGAAATTATTGGACATTGGATGCGCAACAGGGGTATTCCTGGACATGGCACAAAAAGAAGGATTTGATGCCTATGGCGTTGAACTCTCAGATTATGCTTCCAAATATGCAGAAGAGAAATTCAAGCTAAATGTCTTCAACGGCAAACTGGAAGATTCAAAATTCAAGAAAAAGATGTTCGATGTTATAACAATGTGGGATTTCATAGAGCATGTGCCTGATCCAGTTGGAATATTAAAGAAAGCAAGGGAATTATTGAAAGATGACGGAATAATTGTCATACAGACAACAAATGATGACAGCTTCATGTGCAAAGCTGCTGATGCTATCTATAAAATAACTGGCGGATTAATCTCAAAACCTTCAGAATTAGTGCATCCAATACACCACATAACACATTTCTCAAGAAAAACATTATTGAACATGATAAAAAATGTTGGCCTTAAACCTGTACATATAGAGACATCCGAAATACCATTGGACAATGTAGAAGGAAGCTCTGTCCTAAAGGCAGCTGTAGCCGTAGTGTATGCAATTGCATGGGCATTAAACAGCCCATTTGAGATTAAAGTCATTGCTAAAAAATACCATCATAACCTTAATAAATGAAGCAAACGAGATTTATAATAGGCAGAAACCATGAAAGCAATGTTCATAACTCCACCATACAGCATAAAAGAGAGATACAACAGCAAGACTAACATAAAAAAGGGCTACTTACCACCACTAGGGCTTGCCTATATTGCTTCTACGATCGAAAGAGATGGCGGGCATGAATCAAGGGTTTTAGACTTGCAAGTGTTGGAATACACTATGGAAGAGATAATTAATGATGTAAAGAGTTTTAATCCTGATATTGTTGTTTTTGGCGCCCTATCAGCAACTGCAGATAAGGCCTACAAGATTGCACAGAAAATCAAGGAAGAATTACATTTGCCAGTAATATTCGGCGGTCCACATGTGTCCAGGCTGCCTAAAGAGGTAATGGAAAAGCAGCCTTTCATAGACTTTTTGATAATAGAAGAAGCAGAATACTCAATGCTAGAATTATTGGAATATTTTCAAGGAAAAAGGCAACCTCAATCAATCAAGGGCATCGCATATAGAACCAAAGACGGAGAAATAAAACTAACAGAGCCAAGGCTGCCAATAGCAAATTTAGATGAACTGCCTATACCATCCAGAAAATATTTTGATATGTCAAAATACATACCATTGCCAAACCAATACAAAAGACTGCCTCTTGCTAACATGATGACAACTAGGGGCTGTAGCTATGGCCAGTGCACATTCTGCTTTGAAGGTGGGCCGCATGCGCCAAAATACAGGAGGATTAGCGCAAAAAAGGCAATAGAGGAAATAAAATATCTAGTTGATGAATATGGAATAAAAGAGATTTCATTCTGGGATGATGAGTTTGCATTCCCAAACAAGTGGGTAAATGAATTCTGTGATATGATTAAAGAAAATAACATAGACATAAAATGGTCATGCTATTCACATGTAAATTACATAACTGAAGATCTGCTCAAGAAAATGGCTGCTGCCGGATGCTGGAACATATTCTATGGATTAGAATCTGGCACACAAGTGCTAATCAACAAAGTAAAGAAAGGTACAACATTAGACAGGATGAGAAAAGCTGTCAAATGGACACATGAAGCCGGAATAGAAACAAGAGGATCATTTATTCTTGCACTTCCGGGGGAGACGCCTGAATTGGCAAGAGAAACAATAAAGTTCGCCATTGAGCTAGATTTGGATTATGTACAATTCCTTCTTAACACACCCTTCCCAGGAACCATAATGTGGGAAAAGAACCTTGATGAAGGAAGATTAAGCAGCAATTACAATGATTATTCTGTATTCATGCCAGTTTTCGTGCCACATGGATACAAAGATGAAAAAGAAATAATAAGCGTCCAAAGGGAAGCTTACAGGAGATTCTACTTCAGGCCAAAATACGTAATGAAACACCTAAAAAGAATAAAGACAATGGAGGACGTGAAAAGATATATGTCAGGAGTGAAATTTGTTGTTGGAATGACTGCATAATCTCTTTTAAAAACGAATTTTCCTTCTATGGCTCTATTGGATCTAAATCTACCGAATATTTATAAATTAACATAATACACACTGCCACATAATGAATGACAGAAACTTCGCAAAATGGCTCAAGAAAGAGCTTATTGAGTTAAAGAGTGAATCCTCAAACAACCCAAGGTCGAAAGGCTTCAATATCGGAGTTGGAACTGTAGAAATATCCAAAAAAGAAAAAGAATATGTAAATCTTGCCTTAAATGAGAACAGGCTTTCATATGGCCGATTTTCAAGAGCTTTTGAAACCGCATTTGCCAAAGGCCACAATGCCAAGCATGCGATCTTCTGCAATAGCGGCACTTCGGCATTGCAGATAGCTGTTGCCGCCATGAAAGAGAAATATCATTGGAATGATGGAGACGAAATAATCGTTCCCGCAGTAACTTTCATCGCCTCATCAAATGTCGTGTTGCAGAATAATCTTATGCCGGTATTTGCTGATGTACATCCGAAATACTATAATTTAGATCCTGAAAAGATTGAAGAAAAAATAACTCCAAGAACTAGGGCGATAATGGCAGTGCACCTCTTCGGCCAGCCCTGCGACATGGACCCAATACAAGAAATAGCACAAAAACATGACTTAAAAATAATTGAAGACTCGTGCGAAACAATGTTTGCAAAGTATAAAGGAAGAAGCGTTGGCACTTTTAGTGATGTTGCCTGCTTCTCAACATATACTGCCCATATATTGGTAACTGGCGTAGGCGGATTAGCCATTACAAATGACGATGACATTGCAATAAGGCTTAGGAGCCTGATGAACCATGGCAGAGATTCAATCTATCTTTCAATAGATGATGACAACAACAAGAGCGAAGAAGAACTAAAAATGATAATGAAAAGCCGGTTTAGCTTCGTGACTATGGGTTACAGCTACAGGGCAACTGAAATGGAGGCTGCCTTGGGTCTTGGCCAAATAGAATTGCACGAAGAATTCGACACTAAAAGAAAAGAAAATGCTAACTATTTGATTAATGGCCTAAAGAAATGGTCGGCATACATGCAACTGCCTGAGACGCTGCCAGGAAATGAGCATGTCTTCATGATGTTCCCGATCGTTATCAAGACAAACAAGTTAACAAGGGATGAATTAACTTCATTTTTGGAAAATAACAAAATAGAGACAAGATACATGCTTCCATTGCTCAACCAGCCATACTACTTGAAAATATTCGGCAACCTTGAGCCAAATTATCCTGCAGCACAAGAAATCAACAATAACGGATTCTATATTGGATGCCATCGGTCATTGGCTAGAGAAGAACTTGATTATATAATCTCTAAATTTGATGAATTTTTCAGCAAGATAAAATAATCCTTGCAACCTCTTCGTTATGTAATGAAGAAAAACGTTTTGGGAGTGAATTATATTGCTCTTTTGCCCTAGATGCAAATTCCATACAATTACTTAAGTAGTCCATTGAAAGAAAATCCCTGTTAGGAATTCTCATACCAATGCCAAGTTTTTCAACTTTTGAACATATTGCCTCATCATCAACAAAGCCGTCCCTTGCGGTTATTACCATGGGTACTTTTTTAGAGACAGACTCTGCAACAGTGGTGTAACCTGACTTGCAGGCAACAAGATCTGAAGCAGCCACTATATCCTGAGAATTATAAAAATTTGAAGGAATCCTTATTGCATTAGGCAGCTGGTTTGATACCAACCTAATTCCTTTTGGCATCTCAGGAATCTTAAAACCCGGCATATTTTCCATGGAAAATCCCATTGAAACGAATATGAGGAAATCTCTCTTAGAAACTCCCAGCATATTCCTAATCTCACTTCGTGATTTTTCTATGTCCCTACAAACAAGCCCTGTCTTTGTCTGCGACGGAAGTATCATATTATCCTGTTCAAAAGGCAGTATTATGGACTTTGAAGCTAAACGATAAGAATCCCCTATATCTTTTACCAATGGGTCATTTTTACCGAACAAACTCGAATAAATGCAATGCCAAGTAAAATTAGATACTGCAACAGATGGTATACCCAAATCATTAGCCAATATAAACGGCTGTGGCGAGATGTCTGAAACTATTATGCTTATATCATTGCCCTTGCAAAACCTTTTCTCTTCTTTCAGAAAATCATCCCAGGTGCTTTTCCATTCTGATAATCTTGAATAAGTACCCTCATTGTCAGTTGAGAAGTCATTCTTCTTATTTATAACACCAAAATCATTCCTCTTTGGAGTTACTCCAACCTTCTTATTGAAGGAATCTGCAAATAACTTGCTTCCGGAAAGATTCCTCACGAAAACTCTTACACCTGGAACCTTGATTAGTTCCTTGATTATAGCGATGTCCCTAGACACATGGCCCAAGCCATGGTCGCTGGAATAATACCGGATGTTTATCATTATCTCTTTTCTGGAACATTATTTAAATCTGCATCTACCATTATCTTAACCAGTTCATTGAATTTAACTTTAGGCTCCCACCCAAGCTTTGCTTTTGCCTTTGATGCATCGCCACATAGTATATCTACTTCAGAAGGCCTATAATATCTAGGATCAATCTCTACGTAATCCTTAGCTTCTAAGCCTGCATAGCTGAAAGCTGCTTCGACAAATTCCTTGACTGTGTGTGTCTCTCCAGTTGCTATGACATAATCATCTGGCTCGTTATGCTGAAGCATACGCCACATAGCTTCCACATATTCAGGAGCATAACCCCAATCTCGTTTAGCTTCAAGATTTCCCAAGTACAATTTGTTCTGCTTTCCTGCCTTGATATTAGCAACCGCCCTTGTTATCTTCCTTGTTACAAATGTCTCTCCCCTTCTTGGCGATTCGTGATTGAATAAAATTCCGCTGCAAACAAACAGATCATAG
>JAHFJF010000053.1 GCA_023245975.1 archaeon | reverse complement strand
GATAAGAAGCGCCGGAGGAACTGGAGCAAGCGTTTCTGTATTAATAGCCGATTATATTCGAAAGAAGATGGGTTATGCACAATATGATGCAACAGAACAAGAAATAAAAAGAATGAATACTGAATTGGCTGATTACCATGAACGCGTAACAAACCTGCAGTATTTTCCCTCCAACGAAGAAGTTGAATATATGATGAAGAACATGCCCGTGCAGATTGATGGCGACCCTTCAGAAAAATTTGAAGTTAGCAACTACAAGGACTTGGACAGGATAGAAACAAATAGGATAAGAAACGGGCCGTGCCTGGTAATTGCTGAATGCCTTTGCGCAAAGGCTCCCAAACTATTAAAAAAATTGCTAACGTGGGGCAAGGATTTTGATTTGGAACAGTGGGATTTCATTAGTGGCTTTATTGAACTGCAGAAAAAAATAAAAGCATCATTAGGGGGTACAAAAAAAGAATCCGTCAGCAATGAAAAAGTAACACCAGACTTTACTTACATCAAAGATCTTGTAGGCGGGAGACCAGTAATATCTCATCCATTAAGAAATGGTGGTTTAAGGCTAAGGTATGGAAGATGCAGGACATCAGGTTTCTCCTCAGATGCAATTAGTCCGGCAACAATGGCAGTATTAGAGAACTATATCGCGATAGGCACACAGCTAAAAATGGAGCGCCCAGGAAAAGCAACCACCTTAACAGTTTGCGACAGCATAGACGGCCCTATCGTCAAATTAAATAATGGCTCTGTAAAGAAACTTAGAAATTATGATGAAGCCGTGAGGGCATCTCGGGAAGTTTCGGAAATCCTTTATCTAGGGGACATACTGATAAATTATGGTGATTTCAGGAATAGGAACCATAAATTAATCCCTGCCGGATTTGTGGAAGAATGGTGGGTTCTATACCTAAAAAATAAAACATGCTCTTTGGGGGAGAAAAGAATAAAGGAGATAATTCATAACCCAAACAATTTGTCTTTTGAGGAGGCAAAGATTCTATCTAAGGAATTACAGATCCCATTACACCCAAAGTTTATCTTTTTTTGGAATTCTTTATCTAATGGACAGCTATCTATACTTTTTTCTTCCATGAAAAGGGCGGCAGTTTCAGAAGAGAGGACTCTAGTGCCAAATCTTTCTAAAGAAGAGAAAAGGACTTTTGAATTGATAGGGTTGGAGCACACCAATGTAAATAATGAATATATCATAATAGAAAATGAAGAGGCAGCCGCCTTGCTTGAAAATTTAGGGAATTTGGCGAAGCCATTCCGGGAGGATTTCTCAACACCACTTGATGCAATTAATCTTTTATCAGATTTTCAAATAAAAGACAAATGTGGCTATTTTATCGGGGCAAGGATGGGAAGGCCTGAAAAAGCCAAACTCAGAAAATTAAAAGGCAGCCCGAATACATTGTTTCCCATTGGCCAGCAAGGCGGAAAGCTCAGAGAGTTTAGGACAGCACTAAAAGAAGGAAAGGTAACTTCACAATTCCCAATATTCTTTTGCGAAAAATGCAGCCACAATACTGTTCTTAAAGTCTGTGAGAATTGCGGGAATCGGTGTGTACAGCAATATTATTGCAGGCAATGCGCAAAAGATTTTACTTCTCAGGTTTGCCAACAGCATGGGAAATGCCTGACCTATAAGGAACAGATGATTGATATACACCATTATACTAACAAAGCAAAAGAAATATGCGGCATTACAGAATTGCCAGAATCAATGAAAGGTGTTAGGGGGACATCAAATGTAGAACATATTCCTGAGCACATTGCTAAGGGATTCCTAAGGGCAAAACACCACTTGTCTGTAAATAAAGATGGGACAATCAGATATGACATGACAGAGATGGCTTGCACACATTTCAAACCCAAAGAGGTTGGTGCAAGCATTCGGAAGTTAAAAGAGATGGGCTATGACAAGGACATTTATGGCCATGATTTAATTGACGAAGACCAAATTCTAGAATTATTTTGCCAGGATGTTATTTTGCCAGCCTGCCCAGAATCACCAGATGAGGGAGCAGATGCAGCATTGTTCAGAGTAGCTAGCTTTATTGACGAAATGCTTGTCAAGCTATATGGGCTAGAGCCACATTATAATCTTACAATAAAGGAAGAATTGATAGGACATCTTGTAGTTGCTATGTCACCACATACCTCTGCTGGAATTGTTTCTAGGATAGTTGGCTTTTCCAGAGTGCAGGGGCTCATGGCACATCCATTATTACACAGTATTATGCGCAGAGATTGTTTTTCTTATGATACATCTATTCCAATAATGAAAGATGGAATTTGGAGGAACATTAGAATTGGCGAGATTGTAGATAATTTGAAACCTGATAAGAAAGTTGACTTCTTTGGAACGTTATCTAAGAAGGTCAATGATTATTATACTATAGGCATGGACAAAGATGGGAAGATTACTAAAGTCAAAATTAATGATTTCACCAAACACACACCCTCTAAAATTTTAAAGATTAAGACCAACGATGGGAGAACCATACGAGTAACAGAAACCCATAAATTCTTAGTAATGGTGGATAACAAGCTAAAGAAAGTTATTGCATCAGATCTTCTTGGGGGGGCAAGGTTGGTAATCCCACTTAAAACCGAAATTTCTAGCATCGATACAAAATTTATTGAGCTCAATAATTATTTTGAGTCTAGGAAAGATGTCATGGTTAGAAATGTTAATGTATTTGTTAAAAAGTTTGTTGATTCCTTTGGTGGCGTCCCTAAATTAAGAATAGTATTGAATCTGCCTAAAAATGCGCTTTATAATTTCTTATCACGAGATAGTTTTCCTTTGCCATTATTTTTAGTTTTGTTCTCATTATCTGGGTATGAGAAATTACCCCCAAATATTTATTTAGCAGCAAAAAGGGACAATGTAGTCATACCCAATAAAATCCCCTTAAATGGGACGATGTTAAACATAATTGGACTTTATGTTGCCGAAGGCCATGCAAGAAAGAATACCTCTAAAAAGGGATTTTATCAAGTTTCATTTGCAGTAACAGAAATTGAATTAAGGAAAAAAGTAATCAGTACATTTAAGAACCTTCTAGATTTAGATCCTACTGAAACTAAAAAAGATGGCATCACTTATTCTAGCAGATTGTTATATGAACTTTTTGTTGATATCCTGAAGTGTGGCAGGAATGCGTACGAGAAGAGAATTCCAGAAATGATTATGAATCTCCCATTGGAGAAATTAAAATTCTTTTTACAAGGCTATTACGATGGCGACGGGAGTGTTAGTTATAGTGATTGTAGAGTATGTTGTGATAGTGTTTCCGAAGGCCTACTGCAAGATTTAGAATTCTGTTTAAGAAGATATGGTATATTTACTAAAAGGTATTGGTATAAAAAACAACCCGGCCAACAAGTTAAAGAATTTTATATACGGAAAAATAGAAAAATCCCAGAATTTGAAATTACTAAACTGACAATACCCAGTACTTATTATCACCTTTTTTATGAGAGAATAGGGTTTTCTCTAACTAGAAAACAAACTATTTTGAAAGGGTTGGTTAATTCTAGCAAGCCTTATGGGATGAAGATAGAGCACGACAATAATTTTGTTTATCCGATAATTAAAGAGATAATCGAGGACGGATTTGAAACCACTTATTGTTTGAATGTAGAGAATCATTTGGTTTTAGCAAACGGATTCTTAGTTGGGCAGTGTGATGGCGATGAGGCTGCAGTCCTATTATTAATGGATCACCTATTAAATTTTTCAAGCAAATTCTTACCAAATTCAAGAGGTTCCACCCAAGATGCACCATTAGTTTTGACATCAAAATTAATACCGACCGAAGTTGATGACATGGTATTTGATATGGATATTGTGGATGAATATCCATTAGAATTTTATGAAGCTGCAGAACAATACAAGTTAGCAAGCGATGTAAAAATCGGGGTGTTAAATAATGTTTTGAATACAGAAAAACAATATGAAGGGATTTTATTTACCCACCAGACTTCAGACTTCAATCTCGGAGTAAGATGTTCTGCTTACAAGACAATCCCAACGATGCAAGACAAGGTATTGGGGCAGATGAGCATAGCTAAGAAAATACGGGCCGTTGACGAAGATGATGTAGCAAGGTTAGTTGTTGAAAAACATTTCATGAGAGACATAAAGGGCTGCCTGAGGAAATTCTCAATGCAATCATTTAGGTGCACAAACTGCAATGAAATATACAGAAGGCCGCCAATGCTAGGCAAATGCACCAAATGTGATGGCAGATTAGCTTTTACTATTGCAGAGGGCTCAGTTAAAAAATACTTAGAGCCAGCAATTAATTTAGCAGAGACATATCACCTGCCAAGTTTTTTGCAGCAGACATTAGAATTGACCAAGAACAAGATTGAATCTGTATTTGGGAAAGAATCTGAGCAGCAGTCGAGTTTAGGCAAATGGATTATTTCAGAAGCGAAACAATAACAGAAGCTAACTTATCTGGATCATGCCTTACCATGGATATCTGGCTTGATACATCTTCCAAAATAATCTTTGCTTTTATCCCTCCTAGATTTATCTTTACAGGGCCAGCGTTTTCTGTAAGATATTTTGACAATAGCGTTTCATCTATTCTTGATTTATTTATTAAGAAATAATCTATGCAATCATTTCCAAGGTAAGAAACAATCGTATTATAGAAATCAGATGTATCAAAACCGTGTGTTTCACCATATTTAGTCATGATATTGCAGACATAAACCTTTTTTGCCCTTGAATTGGCTATCGCTTCAGGAATTCCTTCCACCAATAAGTTTGAGATTATGCTTCCGTACAAATCGCCCGGCCCCATCACAACCAGATCTGCATTTTTTAATGCAATGATTGCATCCTGGTTTGCCTTTGCGATTTTATCCATGAATAAGCGCCTAATCTTTAATCTACCATCATGTTCTGGCACATCAATATTAGACTCACCATGGATGATGCTACCATTTTCCAATTCAGCATTTAGCCTTATATTCTCAAGTGTAACGGGAATAACATTTCCTTTAACAGAAAATATTTTGCAAGCAGCCTTTATTGCTTCATAATCACTTTTCATTATCTCCCTTAAGCCGGTTATTAACAAGTTACCAATTGTATGACCCTTGATGCTGCCTTTTTCAAACCTGTATTTGAATATATCCCGCATTATTTCTGGCGACTCAGACAAGGCTGTTATGCATTGCCTTATATCTCCGGGAGGCAAAACTCCAAATTCGTCTCTTAATATTCCAGTGCTGCCGCCATCATCAGACATCGTGACAATTGCAGATATAGCAATATTATGCTTTTTCAGCCCGGTAAGTATAGTATAACTTCCAGTGCCGCCACCAATTACACAGACGCTTTTCATTTGACAGTTACGGACTTTGCTAAATTCCTGCAATGGTCAATATCACGATTATTTGCTTTACCTAATTCATAGGCAATCAATTGCAAGGCAATGGCTGAAAATAAAAATTCCTCTTTGCCAACCGAAGGAATTGGCAGATGGGAATCGAACACATTGCTTTCAAATGGAGAAATGCCAATAATGTACCCGCCACGGGCCTTTATTTCCATGGCATTATTTAGCACATCATTCTTTGTTTCATCATCGCAAATTACAATGCATGCAGTGTTATTTTCTACTAGGGCCAAGGGTCCATGTTTTAGCTCACCACCAGCATAACCTTCTGCTATGAGATTGCTTACCTCTTTTATCTTCAATGCTCCTTCTAAGGCAATAGGGAAGCAATTATTTCTCCCAATGATTAATATGTGGTCCGTGTTGATTTTGCAAATTAAATCAATTATTTTCTCATTCAAATTGTTCTCTAGAAATAAGTTTATTTCATTTGATAGGCTTTTTAGCTTTATTCTTATTAAGTTCTGATTGTCAGACAATGTAGATGCCAATAACAATAATGCAGCAACTTGGCACAAGAAAGCCTTTGTTGATGCAACAGCAATTTCAATCCCTGCATTTATTGGAATAATTACACCTGCTTCCCTGCATAGGCTGCTTCCCTGGGTATTTACTATTGCTATTATTTTGGCATTCTTTGAT